>LJUI01000101.1 GCA_001303705.1 candidate division TA06 bacterium SM23_40 | reverse complement strand
ACTCACGGTGGACGCCGAGAGGGTTCTGAGTGATGTCAAGGTGGGAGATAGTATCTCTGTCAGCGGTGTCTGCCTGACTGTGGTCGATGTGGGGCCGTCCTCGTTCACCGTTGAGATCTCCGGCCAGACGCTCTCCCGCACGAAGATGGGACACCTTCGCCCGCCACAGAGAGTGAATCTGGAGCGGGCGGTCAGCCCGGGAGACCGGCTGGGCGGCCATGTCGTCCTCGGGCACGTCGACTGCGTGGGCACTGTGCGGTCACGTCGAAATACCGCAGGCGGGTGGATATTCGAGTTTTCCGTATCGCCTGATGTTGCGGGCCGCATCGTGGAACAAGGTTCCATCGCGGTCGATGGGGTGAGCCTGACCGTCACATCAGCGAGCAGGCGGAGTTTCAAGGTGGCGATCATCCCCCACACATTGGCGGTGACCACATTCTCTGACCTCCGGCCCGGGGACAGGGTGAACATAGAGATAGATGTGTTGGCCAGATATGCAGCAGGAGAGAGGCAAGTACCGCTGCCATAGGAGATGTCTATGAGCCACTTCAACACGATCGAAGAAGCGATCGAGGAGATCAAGCAGGGTCGGATCATCATCGTCTGCGATGATGAGGATCGGGAGAATGAGGGCGACTTCGTCATGGCCGCGGAAAAGGTGACGCCGAAGGCAATCAACTTCATGGCCCGAGAGGGGCGTGGCCTCATCTGTCTGCCGGTCATCGGGGAGAGGCTCGACGAGCTCGAGCTGAGGGCCATGGTCTCTGACAGTACGGCCAAGCACGGGACCTCCTACACCGTATCGATCGACGCGCGGCATGGGACGACTACCGGGATCTCGGCCCATGACCGGGCGCGGACAATCCTCGCGGTTGTCGATCCGGCGACGAGGCCGGAGGATCTCGCTCGGCCCGGTCACGTCTTTCCTCTGCGTGCGGCTCGGGGTGGAGTGCTTCGCCGAGCAGGGCATACCGAGGCCACTGTCGATCTCTCGCGGCTCGCCGGCCTGTACCCAGCGGGAGTGCTGTGTGAGATCATGGACGAGGACGGGACTATGGCGCGTGTTCCCTCTCTCCTCAAGATCGCGGATAGGCATGGGCTCACGATCGTAACAGTGAAAGATCTGATCGAGTATCGCCGTACTAAGGAAAAACTGGTGGAGCGGGTCGTGACGACACCCCTTCCGACGGCGTACGGGGAGTTCACGCTCATCGTCTACGAGAGCGTTCTCGACCAGTATCACCATCTCGCTCTGGTGAAGGGTGAGGTTGCGGGGAAGGAGGGAGTGCTGGTCCGGGTTCACTCCCAGTGCCTGACAGGTGATGTCTTCGGTTCACACCGTTGTGACTGCGGGCCGCAGCTCGCCGAGGCCCTGAGGGCGATCGAGCGGGAAGGTCAGGGGGTGTTTCTGTATATGCGTCAGGAGGGCCGCTCGCTCGGGCTGCTGAACAAGCTCAGGGCCTATCAGCTTCAGGACAGGGGGCTCGACACCGTGGAGGCCAACCTTGCTCTCGGCCTGGAGACGGACCCGCGCGACTACGGGATCGGGGCCCAGATCCTCGTCGATCTCGGCCTCTCCACGATCCGCTTGCTCACCAACAACCCGCGCAAGATCGTGGGGCTCGAGGGGTACGGGCTGCGGGTAGTGGAGCGGGTGCCCATCGAGGTGGGCCAGACGCAGGCCAATATCGACTACCTTCGAGCAAAGAAACTCAAGCTCGGGCATCTGTTGGACCGAATCGATAGCTAGCCGGTGCACAATGTTGAGGATCGAGCGTTCGAGCATCGAACGACCGATCGGACTGGTGAAGCCAAAGGAGGTCGAGTGATGGTTAAGGAGATCAGGGGTACTCTGTCGGCTCGGGGGAGGACGTTTGCGCTGATCGCTCCCAGGTTCAATGACTTCATCACCCGGCGCCTCGTCGAGGGTGCTATCGACTGCCTCGTTCGTCACGGGGCTGAGGAGAAGGATATGTCGGTCTTCTGGCTGCCCGGTTCGTTCGAGATCCCGAGCATGGCCATGAAGCTCGCTACCTCCGGCCGATACGACGCGGTTATCTGCCTGGGGGCAGTCATCAGAGGGGACACCCCGCACTTCGACTACGTTGCCTCCGAGGTCGCCAAGGGGGTCGCGCAAGTCGGCCTCACTACGGGGGTGCCCACCATCTTTGGCGTTGTCACCGCCGACACTACGGACCAGGCGATAGAGCGGGCGGGGGCAAAGGAGGGCAACAAGGGCTGGGACGCGGCCATGTCGGCGATGGAGATGGTGGATCTGTACGGCTCTCTGCCGGGAAAGCGGCGGACGAGGAGGTGACCTCAGTGGGGACCGCGGGGAGACGGAGGCAGGCCCGTGAGATCGTTCTCGAAACGCTCTATCGAATGAGTACCGTCGGCGATGACCCTGTGGAGATACTCGCCGACGTGCTCGAGAGGACCGAGCCCGAGCAGCCGGTCGTCGATTTCGCCCGGGAGCTCCTGGGAACCACTCTGGAACATCTCGAGGAGATCGACGAGACGATCGCGAAGACGGTGGAGAACTGGGACGTATCGCGCATCGCCTCGATCGACAGGAGTATCCTGCGATATGCTGTCTGTGAGCTCCGTTACCTGTCAGACATACCGCCGTTCGTCACGATCGATGAGGCCATCGAGGTCGCTAAGGAGTACAGCACGGCTGAATCGGGCCGATTCGTCAACGGCATACTCGATCGCATCATGAAGAACGAGCAGCTGGGCGACGGGCAGGAGGAGTTTCCCCGGAAGGAGGTCGAGGAGATCCTGTGATAGCGAGGTGAGGGAGGCGAGTGAGTGGTTGAGGATAGTACGTCCACCCAGGGCGGCCCTATCGGGGGGATGCAGCGCCGGTCGATCGCCCGCGATCTGGTGCCCATCGGGATCATCATCGTCATAGCGCTTCTCCTCCGTCTCCTCTTCGTCTTCGAGATGAGATCCAGCCCGACCTTCGACTCGCCGCTCCTCGATCCGTCCTATCACGATCGGTGGGCCCTCCACCTTGCCCAGGGCGACTGGTTCGGTGGAGAAGTCTTCTTCCGCGCGCCGCTGTACCCGTACTTCCTGGGTCTCATCTATCGCGTCGTCGGCCACTCATATCTCATCCCGCGAATCATCCAGGCCTGCCTCGGTGTCTTGTCGTGCTGCATCGTCGCGGCCATCGGGACACGGCTCTTCGGGAGGCGCATTGGCCTTACAGCCGCGGCCTGTGCCGCAGTGTACGGTCCGTTAATCTATTTCGAAGGCGAGCTTCTCATCGCCCCGCTGTTCGTCTTTCTCGCCCTGCTTGCACTCTGGACACTTCTCCTCCTCGGGGAACGGCCGAGTGCGCAGCGCTGGGTTCTCTCGGGAGTCGTCCTCGGATTGGCTGCGATCGCCCGTCCCAATATCCTCCTGTTCGCCGTCCTCCTGCCGGTCTGGGCTCTCATTATCGTGCGGAGGAAGCTAGGTACTGCCGGCACTATCCGTGGGATCGGGATCCTTGCGATCGGAATCGTTACGGTCGTCGCGCCGGTCACGGCGAGGAACTGGATCGTCGGTCATGATTTTGTGCCCATCGCTTCTCAGGGAGGGGTCAACTTCTATCTCGGGAATAATCCTTGGGCTGATGGTATGAGCGCGATCATGCCGGGGGTGGGGAGTGACTGGGACGAGGTGGCCATCGCCGAGCGTGATCTGGGCCGCGAGTTGCGTCCTTCAGAGATCTCGCGCTACTGGTGGCGACAGGGGGTCGCGTTCGCAGGGTCATCTCCCGGGGCGTTCCTGAAGCTCTCCGCCAAAAAGATCCTCATCTTCTGGAACGGGATAGAGGTCTCCAACAACCAGAACATCTATTTCTTCCGGAGGTACTCACGTCTCCTCTCGACGCTCATGTGGAGGCGCGTCGTCAGTTTCCCGTTCGGGATCGTTGCCCCCCTTGCACTGATCGGAATGGCGATCTCGCTCGGGATGTGGCGACGCTATTTCCTTCTCTATCTCTTCGTCATTGCCTACGGTCTCTCTGTCGTCCTCTTCTTCGTCACATCGCGCCATCGTCTCCCGACCGTGCCCGTCCTCCTCCTGTTTGCAGGTGCCGCCGTCTGGTGGCTCGCGGAGAAGGTCCTCCGGCAGGAATGGGGGAAAGTGGCGGGGTTCACGATCCTCTTCGTGTTGTTAGCAGTTGCGGCGAACGTTCCCGTAGCGGGAGTGGACGTGGGGAATTTCGCGCAATCTCACTTCAATATGGGCAATGTCTTCCTCAGGGACGGTGAATTGGATCGGGCTCGCGCGGAGTATCTCGCCTGTCTGGAAATAGAACCTCGATTTCCTCTTGCGCATCTGAATCTGGGCGTGACATACTATCGCGCAGGCGCTCTTGCGCTAGCGCGGGAGGCGTTCATCGAAGAGATAGAGGTCAACCCGGGGGCGGCCGGCGCACATAACAATCTCGGCCTCGTCTTCCGTGACCTCGGGGATCCCGAGAGGGCGGTCGTGGCCTTCAGTCGCGCGCTGGCGCTGGACCCCGGCCATCACGAGGCGGCCCGGAACCTCTCTCTCGTCCTGAGGCGCCTCCACAGGGAGGAGGAGGCAATCGCTGTACTAGAACGGGCGATCTCCTCGGCTCCCCGCTCGCGTTCTCTCCGCCGGGCGCTTGCCGATCTGTACGACGAACTCGGGCTGAGGGATCTAGCTGAGCAGCAGCGAATGCGCGCCGACTCCCTCGCGCGCCCGTTCTCGCCATTCCGTCGCGAACCGTGAGGCATCCCCCACATGCGCTATGCCTTCATTTCTGATATCCACGGGAATCTGGAAGCCCTCGATACTGTGCTCCAGGAGATTGAAGGTGCGTCCGTCGAGACCATCGTCTGCCTCGGCGATCTCGTAGGGTACGGAGCCGATCCGAATGAGTGTGTCGACAGGGTGCGGTCGCTTACCGAGCACATAGTCGTCGGCAATCACGACCACGCTGCAGTGGGGCTCACTGATGTGGATTACTTCAATCCATGGGCCAGGGCGGCAGTCATCTGGTCGGGAGAGGTGCTGAGACCGGAGAATAGAGAATTCCTGAAGGCACTTCCGCTCACACTGGATCTCGATGACCATCTGTGTGTCCACTCCTCGCCCAGTTCCCCTGCTGCCTGGCGATACGTCCTCTCGGCCGCAGATGCCAGGTATGAATTCGCCAGCTTCACCGAGCGGGTGTGTCTGATCGGACATTCACACGTGCCTTTGCTCGCCGTTGATGCGGGGGGCGAGTGCAGTGTCCAGCGCGACTCTGTCTTCACCCTGCGCAGGGACTACCGCTATATCATCAACGCGGGGAGTGTAGGCCAGCCCCGTGACTACGATCCGCGGGCGTGTTACGTCATCTATGATGGGGAGACAGATCGCGTTGAGTTCCGCCGTGTCGCCTACGACATCCGGAGGGCCCAGGAGAAGATCATAAGGGCCGGGCTTCCTCCTTTCCTCGCTGAGCGGCTGGCCTTCGGGGAGTGAACAGCACCCCGGCGGCTGTGTTTCTGCCCGGGCACCTGCTCAGGTGTTCGGAGGGTAGGAGAGGATGCAATAACCTATGGAACCTGGGTACGTCTCCGTAACCTTCTGAACCTGCCAACGTCCCTGGACAGGGAGAGGATGAAATAACCCCCAAAACCCAGGTACATCCTCGTAACCTTCTGAACCTGCCAACGTCCCCGGACAGGGAGAGGATGAAATAACCCCCAAAACCCAGGTACATCCTCGTAACCTTCTGAACCTGCCAACATCCCTGGACTGGACAGCGTCTCCGTAACCTTCTGAACCTACCAACGTCCCTGGACAGGGAGAGGGTGTAATAACCTTCGAAACCCAGGTATGTCCCCGTAACTTTCTGAGCCGGCCAACGTCCGCTGGTTTTTGGTGGCGAGGTGGGATGCTTTTGTGGTATAGTCGTTAGCTGGTGTGGAGGCTCTGCTGTTGTGCTGGACTACGAAGGAGAAGGAGGCCGCGAGATGAACCGTATAGGGAGGGTGGAGATGGCCTGTCTCGTACTGGTCTGCTGCCTGGTATCGGGAGTGGCGGCGTCCCGGGGAGAGCCGGCAGACCATCTCCTCATCACAGAGATCTGCGTGACACCGACGCCGGCAGAGTTCGTAGAGATCTACAATCCCACAGATAGTCCGATCGATCTCACCGACTACTACCTTTGTGATGCCATCTACAGTCTTGATCAGGATTATATCAATCTGGTCGACTGCACCTACACGCCGTGGAGTTCGGACTTTCTGGCCCAATTCCCGGACGGAGAGATCATTGCTCCCGGTGAGGCGCTCTGGATGTGCATTGATGCGGACAGCGCTGCAAGCTACTATCCGGAGATCGATCCGGACTTCGAACTTCACCCGGATGTCGTTCCGGATGAAGTTCCCAACATGATCGATCCGGGGATCGACTACTGTCAGCAGATCGACCCATGGATCGGGACGTCAGCCTATATGCTCAGCAACGGTGCTGAGGTGATGATACTCTACCACTGGGACGGCGAGGGCGACCTGATTCGGGATGTCGATATCGCCCAGTGGGGAGACATCAGTGCGCAGATCAACGTGTATAAGACCGGCCTGGCCAAGGACGGCCCGGATCCGGACACATTCTCGACCTTCTATCTCGATGATACCCCGGTCGGCGATCAGGACTACATCGCTTCGAGCGGGCATTCGGCTGGCGAGTCATGGCAGCGGTTGGGTGTGGATGAGGGGGCGGAGGTGCTCTCCGGGGGAAACGGGGTCACCGGCCATGACGAGACGAGCGAGGATCTCTCGAATACGTGGATCGAGGCTGAATCGACTCCCGGGGATTTCTATGCGGGCGCGCCGATCCTCCTCACACTGTACGTGGGCGGGGAGGAAGACAGCTCGCACATCACCGACCACACACCGCTGATCAGCTGGGCATATGATGATCCCGGGTCCGTGCCCCAGGCATTCTATGAGGTGGAGGTGGGGACCGACGACGAGTGGTCGGTCGCCGAGATGTGGGATCCGGACTCGGTCGCCTCTCCTGACACGTTCACAACCTATGCCGGGGCCTCGCTGGAGGATGGCGAGACGTACTATGCACGTGCCCGGGCGAGCAATGGGACCGACTGGAGCGACTGGGCCGAGACGATGTTTCATATGAATGCGGTGCCCACCGCGCCCGCTCTCCTCTCACCGCCAGACGGCGGGCAGACGCTCGATCTGACGCCGACGCTGGTCGTCCTCAACGCCGATGATGTCGAGGGGGATCCGCTCACCTATACGTTCGAGGTGTACAGCGACTCTCTGCTGTCGGGACTCGTCGACTCGGCGACGGAGATCGCCGAGGGGGTCGACTCCACCTCGTGGGAAGTGACGGAGACGCTCACCTGGGGAGAGGAGTACTGGTGGCGGGCGCGTGCAGACGATGGGTACGAACCGGGGATCTGGATGGCCACAGCTTCCTTCACCGTCGGGGAACCGGGGATCTCGGAGCAGCCGGAGGAGAGAGAAGTGAGCACTGCCTTCTTCCTGGCGCAGAGTCTTCCCAATCCGATGCGCTCGAATACGGCGATATCGTACGGGGTGCCGGGCGACGGCCGGCCCGTTGGCGCCGCAGGGAGCGGCGGGCGTCCGGGGTGCAGTCATGTTACGCTCTCGATCTACAATCTTGCGGGTCAGCTCGTCAGGCGGCTCGTTGATGCGAAGGAAGAACCGGGCATCAAGCGGATCGTCTGGGATGGTCGGGATGGTCAGGGAACGATGGTCAGCTCAGGAGTCTATTTCTATCGGCTGACCGTCGGGGAGCAGGATGCCACCAGACGTCTGGTGGTTCTGAAGTAGGAGTGGGTGGCTGCAGGGAAGGGGGGTATAAGATGATGGCGCAGGGCGGACGCTTGATCGTGATGGCGATGGTGGGGTGCGCCGCTGGAATCTTCTTGCTGGGTGGTCTCTATCCGGCTTCGAGTTATGTAACTGAGAACGTCTTTCTCATAGTTATCGACGGCGTACGGAACACCGAAGCGTTTGATGACACGACACACACCAACATTCCGCATTTGTGGAACGACCTCCGTCCCCTGGGGACCATCTACTCGAACTTCTACAACACCGGGACGACGATTACTACCGGTGCCCACTTGGCGATGTTGAGCGGCGTGAGGAGCGGGCTACCGCACTGCATTGCACGGGGTGACGACCCACTCGCGTTCGAATGCTATCGGAAAGAACTGGGGATACCCCAGGAACAGATCTGGCTGTTCGACAACAACCCAGACGGGTTCATCGGGATGGACTACAGCACACATCCCGCCTATGGTGAGGAGTACGCGTCCTCTTCCTACCACGCCTATCCCAGGTCGGACATGCACGTCGCACGTGCCCTCGCGCAGGCGATGGATCAATATCACCCCTCTCTGGTGCTGGTCAATCTGTTCGAAGTCGACCGCATGGGGCATCAGGAGAACTGGGAGGGATATCTGGAGGCGATAAGGCGGGCGGATGCGATCGTCTACCGTATCTGGAAGAAGATACAGGCAGACACGACGTTCAATCCAGCCTTCAGAGACACGACCTACCGCGACAAGACGACACTCATCGTCACCACCGACCACGGTCGGCGCGACGATATGCACGGCGGCTTCAAGAACCACAGCATGCGGGATCGCGGCTGCCGCGACCTGATGTTTCTCGCCGTCGGCCCCGACATCAAGGCCGACACGGTGATCGAGACAAGAGGGGATCAGATCGACATCGGGTCGACCATTGCCGAACTCCTCGGATTCTCTCTGCCGCTCGCCCAGGGGCGGGTGCTGGATGAGATGCTCATCGTGCCGCCCGGTAAGGATGAGAGTAACGGGGAGGTGGAGAGTAGAGCCGTATCGTCAGGATGGCACCCGGGTCCGAACCGGTCGCTCATGGATGAGGTGCGGGTCACCGACACAGATGCGATGTCGAGAGACCCGTCGAT
>LJUI01000100.1 GCA_001303705.1 candidate division TA06 bacterium SM23_40 | reverse complement strand
CAACCAGAACACGGGGAATGTGTTGTACCGGAATGACGGGGACTCGACATTCACTAATCTGGTCGGCGCGGGGGTGGGCGATACTGGTCCCTGCTACGGCGGGGTTTGGGCCGATTTCGACAAGGACGGCGATCTCGACATCTACATAACGAAGAATAACCAGGCAAACGTCCTGTACAGCAACGACGGCGACAACACGTTCACCTCGGTCCCGGGTGCTGGAGCCGGGGATACAGGCCCGGGCCGGGGAGTGACGGCAGGGGACTACGACGGCGATGGAGATGTCGATCTCTACGTCGTGAACTCGAATCAGGCGAATGTCCTGTACCGAAACGATTCCGATACTAATCGATGGTTCGTGGTCGATACTCGGGGGACACTCTCTAACCGTTCCGGGATAGGAGCACTCGTTTCACTGACAGCAGGAGGCGTCACCCGGATACGTCAGGTTGAGGGAGGGTCCGGGTACTGCTCGCAGAACAGCATGGCGGTCGAGTTCGGGCTGGGAAGCGCCACGACTGCCACAACGCTCCGCATAGAATGGCCCTCAGGAGTAGTGGATGTCCACAGTTCCCTCCCGGCGAATCGCTGGGTGACTGCTATCGAGGGGGGGATCCTCGTCGGCGTAGAGGACGGTGAAGGCAATGGCGACCTCGAGCCTCACAGCGCTGGCCTGTTCCTGTCGCGGGGCCGCCCGAACCCGTTCACCGAATCTACGATCTTCATCTATTCCCTTCCCGGTCACGGCACTGATGAGGGCCTCAGTTCCCGTGGCAGCCAGATGATTCACAGCGCCGACCCGCAGTACGGGGACGGCGGTGTGAGATTGAGGCTTTTCGACGTACAGGGCCGTCTTGTGCGCACGCTTGTCGATCGGACGGGCCTGCCCGGGTTCCATGCAGTGAGATGGGATGGACGTGATGATCGAGGTAATAGGGTGGGTCCGGGAGTGTACCTGGCGGTCCTGTCGAGCAGTCTGGGCACCGAGACGCAGAAGGTCGTGGCACTGCATTAGCGTCTCCAGGCGATGTCCCGCGAGCCCGAGTCATCTGCCTCCTCGTATAGGGATTCAGTTCACGCCGAGGGGGATACTCAATTGGGCCCGTGGGCGTTGACCGGCCCGCTCCCACCGTGATATACTATATATAGACCATGAGAGCAGGTCTTGAGCGGGGGGAAGAGGATGCGTGCGGTCTTGGCATCCCCCGTCGTCGTCCTCCTTCTCTGTCTCTGTGGTATCCTTGTGGTGAGCGTGTGCAGCCAGGCCGGAAGCGGCGGCACCCTGTCATGGGGACCCTCGATTCCGGGCCCGCTTTCCCGATCCGCGAGCGAGGGGACTTCGTCCGAGGAGGATACGGCAGCATCGCGCCCGCTGGCGGTCTTCAGTGATGTGGAGGAGGGGTGGCGGCGGGAGGAGGTATCGCTGCTCAGTCAGCATTTCGGGGATACGCCGATACTGATCTCATTCAGTCGTGGCGGCCCGCGTGGTGGAACGTTCAGCAGCATGCAGGCGGAGTATGCGTTGCGGGATCATTTCCACTACACCGTCGGGGAGAGCTTCGAATTCGTTGAGTATCAGGACGGCGAGGAGCCTCTTGCGATTGCCGTGCGGAGCTATCGGTTCACGGAAGAAGATGTGCTCTATCACGACCACGTTCAGGTCGTGCTCACCCGTGAGGATGATGAGTGGGTAATCTCGGAGATCAGGGCGGCTGAGGACTAGGCTACGTGCGGTTGGCTATTGACTTCTCCGGGTCCGATGGCTATGATATGAAGTGCGATCGATGGTTTTTGCAACGATAGCAAGGACTTGCCCTTCGGCTCACGAAGTGAGAGCAAGGGCAATACATTTATGGGGGAGTCGCCGGGCGTCGATAGACTGCCGCCCGTCTGAGGACTGACGCCGATGAGTGATCTGTCGGGGAAGCGCCTCCTGATGACATCGGGGCCGACGCGTGCTCCGATCGATGCAATCCGGTATATTTCGAACACCTCGAGCGGAAAGCTCGGCGCGATGATCGCCGAGGAGGCATTGCGCCGTGGCGCCGATGTAACGTTCATCTACGGGCGTCGGAGTGAAATACCAGCCGCCGGTGCGCCCGGCAACGGGCATCATCGGCGGCTTCACCTTATCGAGGTCGACACCGTGGACGATGCAGCCGCCGCTTTGGAGCGAGAGCTGAGAGGGGGGCACTTTGATGCGATCATCCATGCCATGGCCGTCCTCGATTACGTCCCCGCGGAGCGGTCGCCTGGCAAGGCAAAGTCAGGCAGAGAAGACTGGACTGTTCGTCTCGTTCCCACGGTCAAGATCATAGGACGCATCAGAGAGAGGGCCCGCGATGCCGTCCTCGTGGCGTTTAAGCTGGAGGTGGGAGTCCCATACGAAGAGCTTATTGCGAGTGCGGTTGCTCTTAAGGATTCAGCTGATGCTGACGTCGTGGTCGCCAATGATTTGACTGAGATCATGGCCGAGGGCCATGTCGGTCACATCATAGGTAGTGATGGGACGGTACAGGCGACCGCACGGACGAAGGGCGAGATTACCAGGATCATACTCGACAAAGTTGCCGCACTTGTCCACGAGAGAGCTAAGGACGCTGAGACCCAGGAGCCGATGCGCGAGATGTGATGAGGTAGAGGTGCTGAACGGGGATATCGGGAGCGTCTGCATGAAGGCCGTGGTTGTGAGCCATGGCCGTCGACGACGGTAGAGGTACACGTGGGGTATGGCCATGCTCGATGGGAAACAGATCGTTCTCGGTGTCACAGGAGGTATTGCTGCGTTCAAGGCGTGCTCGCTCATACGGCGGCTGATGGAGCGTGGCGCTGCAGTGCAGGTAGTCATGACCCAGCACGCAACCGAGTTCGTGACACCGCTCACCTTCCAAACACTCTCCGGGCGTAGCGTGGCCGTCGACCTGTTTACGGCGCGTCCCGTGGGCCCACTGCCGCACATCGATCTCGCGAAGTGGGCCCACATATTGGTGATAGCTCCGGCAACGGCTAACATTATCGGCAAGATTGCCGCGGGGATCGCGGATGATCTTCTCAGCACACTCGTCATGGCGACAGAGAGTCCGGTTGTGCTCGCCCCTGCGATGAACGCGAATATGTACAGCAATCCGATCGTTCAGCAGAACATCGAGAAGCTTCGTGCGCTCGGATACCGGTTCGTGGAGCCGGAGGAGGGTATTCTCGCATCGGGCGATCGTGGAGTGGGACGTTTGGCGAAACTGACGGCCATCATCGCGGAGATCGAGGCTGCCATCTCCGGGGAGGTGACCGAATGAGGGTGGGGTATCCTGTTTATGCCGGGCACGGGGAAATCGCCGCGGCGATCCCGGTGGCAAGGGGGCTGGGGTTCGGGTTTGTCGATATCGCCGTCGACGAGCCGGGCATGTTGGAACAGGATGCTGATGAGATCTGTCGCGCCCTCGAAGAGTGTGAGATGGCGGCCGGCGTTCAGAGCCCATGGGAATCTGTCTATCTGGGTTCGGTGTGGGAGGAGTGCGTGGAGGGTGCGGAGAGTGCCGTTCTGCGGTGTGCTGAGTTCGCCCGTGCAATCGGAGCAGAGTACCTCAATGTACATCTGAGGGATGATCTGGGAGTGTTCGCCTGGCAGAAGGAGACGAGCGATCGGCTGATTCGTACGGCACGCGATAGCCTTCAGCGGCTTCGCGATCAGATACAGGGTGTTGAGGTCGTGACTGCAGAGACCACGCCGATGGGGATCTTCTCCCGGCTCGATGCGTTCAGCGATGCAATCCGCGGGACAGGAGTTGCCGTCTCGTTCGATATCGGGCACGTGCTCGCTGCCCACGATGGGGATCTCGATATGCTGTCGAAATGGGGAGGTGCGCTCGCCGATGTCGTGGTCGTAGCCCATCTGTCGGGGTATCGGCCCGGCGATGGAGCTCATTTCGAGCCGACCCCAGAGGAGCTCGATGCGGCGATCACCTGTCTCAGGCCCTGCCCATCCCTGGAGTTTGTGCTGCTGGAGTTCTTCAAGGGGTTCGAGGATCTACAACTGCGCGATGGCAGACTCGCGGCAGCGAGGCGGGAGGTGGACGCCGTCTGGTCAGCACAGGGACGCAGATGTCGTTCCGGGGGGTGAGATGTGGCACGTTTCTTCTGTGAATTGATCGGTGCGGAGGGCGGCTCCGCGGAGAAGGCTCCGGAGTATGTCTTCTGGCGGGACAGTAAGCTCAAGGTTGTGGAGGTGAGCGCCGACTGGTGGGACAAGGGCGCAGAGTCTCTGCACGCGCCCGGGACGAGTCCGGAAGCCTGCCCGGATGAGTTCTGGTGGAAGCAGAGATCGAGGCACTACTTCGAGGTGGTGCTCGAGGACGGCAGAAGCTACTATATTTATTTCGACAGCCAGAAGGATCGATGGGTGATGGAGCAGGAGATCTAGCGTTTGCATGGGAGCGGAATCTGACGGAGTGTGGTCGGTCTGTATGCAGGGCGGGGATCTCTCTCCGCCCCTTTTTGTGCATGTGCCGGGATCTGTGAGCCGTTGAACTCGGACGGTGGGAGGGTCGGTAGGTTGCTGCTCTGGGACCGGTGGAGGCGGTGGTGGCGCCAGTCGATTGGGTGAAGGGTGATAGAAGCCAGCTGGCGTGGTAGGGAGACAGGTCGGTCCTGGCGAGAGGTCGCGAGGATCAGCGCGGGTCAGAGAGGATGAAGCTCACTATTGTGCAGTTCGCTCCCGTATTCGGGGATGTGGACGCGAATCTGGAGCGCATCAGCGGATTTGCGGAGGATCTCGCTGGGGGGATCGCGGTCCTGCCCGAGCTCTGCACGACCGGGTACGCATTCGAGGGGAGAGAAGAGGTCGCCGCGTTTGCCGAGAAGATTCCCGGCGGCAGATCGTGTGAGATCCTTGGCGGCCTGGCGAGGGAAGGCGGATTGCATATCGTTGCCGGCATCCCTGAACGTGATGGAACGCACCTGTACAATTCATCTGTGCTCATCTCACCTACGGGCGAGACAGCAGTGTACCGGAAAGCGCACCTCTTTCTCGAGGAGAAATCATGGTTCGATCCCGGCGATACGGGATTCACGGTGCACCGCGTGGGAGAGGCCCGGGTAGGAATGCTCATCTGCTTCGACTGGATCTATCCAGAGGCGGCGCGAGTGCTCGCTCTCCGCGGGGCGCAGCTCATCTGCCATCCGGCCAATCTCGTCCTCCCCTATTGTCAGGATGCTATGAAGACCAGGGCGATCGAGAATAGAGTGTTCATTGCTACGGTCAACCGTACCGGCAGGGAAGAACGAGGTGGGCCGTGGTACGAGTTCACCGGCCGGAGTCAGGTCGTGAATCCAAAGGGGGAGGTGCTCATTCGACTGGGGGAGGATGAGGATCGGGCAGAAACGGTTGAGGTGGATCTCGCCCAGGCGCTAGACAAGAAGATGACCGAGCGCAATCAACTGTTGAGTGACCGCCGGCCTGACCTGTACGGCGAGATAACGGCAGTAAAGTGAGAGCTTCTGCCCTCAACGTGAGACAGGTGGGGAGATATGTCGGACCTGATACGGGAGATCGGTGAGCGGGGCCTCATCGAGCGACTGAGGAGTCGGGTGGGAGAGCCCGGGGAGGGTGTGGTCGTCGGGATCGGGGATGACGCCGCAGTCATCGATGAAGGGGGAGCGGACTATCTCCTCCTCACCGATGACGCGTTCATCGATCAGATCCATTTCGATCTCAGCACCTGGACTCCGACTCAGGTCGGGATCAAAGCGATGGCCGCTACGCTGAGTGATATCGCGGCCATGGGAGGGAGAGCGAAGGCATGCCTCGTCTCACTCCTTCTCCCTCCTTCGTTCGAGGTCGGGCATCTCGACGGCCTGTATGATGGGCTCATGACCACAGCCGGACGGTTCGGAGTAACGATCGTGGGAGGGAACATCGTGAGGGCGCCGAGGCTCGGCCTATGCCTCACGGCCACGGGCTCTGTCGATAAGACACGACTCTGCCCCCGTTCGGGGGCAACGGTCGGTGAAATCTTGGCCGTGACCGGGGATCTCGGGCGATCAGAGGCCGGCCGCCTCGTCGTCGTTAGGTCCCTGGCCGTCGATGAGGCGACCGCCCATTCGGCGCGCCAGAAACATTTCGAGCCAGTACCGCGGCTGGAAGAGGCGGCCCTTCTCGTCGGCGCGGTGAAGGTGGGGGCGATGATCGATATCTCCGATGGCCTTGCCTCGGAGGTTCACCACATCGCCCGTGAGAGCAAGGTGGGGGCGCGGCTCGATGTCGGGGCCCTACCGATCCTTGAGGGGACCCGCAGGGTCGCGCGTGCGGCCGGCGTCGATCCCGTGAGCCTGGCACTGGGCGGAGGCGAGGATTTCGAGCTCTTGCTCACGCTTCCTCCTGAAATGCTCGGGACTGCAGGCCGGGCGTTGGAGCCGTCGGGGACGACACTGACGGCCATCGGGGAGGTCACGTCTCAGGATGAGGGGGTGCGATTGATCGGCGAGGATGGCGTGGCGAGGCCGCTCGACGTGGCAGGATGGGATCACCTGAGAAGTGATTCCTAGGCGCCCATACGGACCCGTGTCTCCCAATTTCCCCTTGACACCAACGAGTGACGCCCTTATAGTGGCGTGGTATGCCACCTACGGCGACCTTTTTTTGTGCACCCTTGACAGGTGGTAGCCCATGCATCTTCTGGTGATCGTGCTCGGCCGAGAAGAGCATCTGGACGAGGTCCTTACGATTCTAATCGAACACGGAGTCACGGGCGGCACCGTCATCGAGACCGTCGGGATGGGGCGCATCGTCGCACATGAGATTCCTGTCTTTACTGGCCTGCGGCATCTCATCGATGTGGGCAGGCCATACAACAAGACTATCTTCTCGGTGATCGAGGATGCTTCCATCTTCGATCATCTCATTGAGCAGATCGAACGGATCTGCGGGAGCTTCGACGATCCGGGCACGGGTATCGCCTTCATGGTTTCTGTGGGCAAAGCGAAGGGGATTGTCCCACAGCGTTGACCGGCCTTCGGGCAGGATCATAGATGGAACTTCAACTCGCCGTTGAACTCCTGCTCTGTTTGGCATTTGCCAAACTCGGCGAGGAGCTGGCGAAGCGAGCAGGACATGCCGGTACGGTGGGAGTACTCCTGGCCGGCATGGTTCTCGGCAGTATCTACTCGCACCTACTCCATCGGTCGCTCAGCGAGGCCCTCCACGCGTTCGCGGTCGTCGGGATCTGGCTGCTCCTCTTCTCGGCAGGTTTGGAGATACACATTAAGGAGTTGTTCAAGGTCGGGGCTGCGAGCTTCGCGGTGGCGCTGTCGGGCGTGGTGGTCCCCTTTGGCCTCGGGCTCGGGTTGGGGATGGCGTTTGGCTACGGCCTCCTGGGATCGCTCTTCATCGGCGCCACGCTCACGGCTACGAGCGTCGGGATCAGCGTCGAGGTGATCCGGGAGCTCGAGTTGCTGCGCGACCGGTACGGGGCGCTCATCATCGGGTCCGCGGTGATCGATGACGTGTTGGGGATCCTGATTCTCTCGATCCTCGTCGGCTGTCGAGAGGGGCTGGCGGTCGGCCCGACCGCGGGTACATTTGTTATTGTGACGCTGTTCCTCGTCCTCTCGCTCACGCTCGGTACACGGATCGCGAGGTCGATCGAGCAGTGGTCTGTGGAGCGGAGCCGGGCCCGTGCTCTCACCACCGGTGCAGTGCGGTTTCAGCAGCGCTCCCCCCTGTTGAGGATGTCCGAGCCGATGCTGACCGTCGGGCTCCTCACCATGCTCGTCTTTGCGATTCTCGCCGACCTGAGCGGGGTAGCGATGATTACGGGCGCCTTCCTCGCCGGGCTGATCATCGGCGAGACGCGGGCAGTGCACGACCTGTCGCGCAAGGTGTTGCTCCTCGGATCGGCGGTATTCATTCCTCTCTTCTTCGTCACGACAGGTATGACGTTCGATCCGATGGCGTTTGGCTCGGTCGGCTTGTTCGCCGTACTCTATCTCGTGGCGGCGGTCCTTTCGAAACTGATCGGCTGCGGTGTGGCGGGGAGGGTGTTTGGATTCAGTGCCGTACAGGTGGGGTTGGCGATGATGCCGCGGGCCGAGATCGCCCTCGTGATTGCCAGTATCGGTCTGAGGCAGGGTCTGATCGATCTCAATCTCTTCTCGTCCGTTGTCATGATGGTGATGGTGACGAGTCTCATTCCGCCATTTCTGTTGAAGAGAAGTCTGGCAGCGGCGCGCGCGAAAACGATAGAGAGCGGAGAGATGGAGGGAAGTGTCGATGATCGCGGAAATTTTGAATGAGAAATCCATCAAGCTGCCGCTGGAGGGCAGGGCCAAGAACGAGATCATCGAGGAACTCATCGACTTGGCGGTCGCTTCTGGAGTGGTCGAGGACAGAGATGCCCTGCTCCAGGCGACCCTGGAACGTGAGAGTATGATGTCGACAGGGATCGGGAAAGGAGTGGCCATCCCCCACGGTAAGGCGAAGGGGGTGAAGGGGCTCTGTGCCTCCCTGGGCATCGCTGACCGAGACATCGATTTCCAGGCGCTCGATGGCGAACCTGTTCGTATCTTCTTCTTCCTCGCCAGTCCACCCGATGTGATCTCCCCACACGTGAGAGCGCTTGCGAGGATATCCCGTCTGCTGAACAGGGACTCGTTTCGGGAGGGGCTCCTCGAAGCGAAGACGGTTCAGGATGTACTCGAGCTATTTCGCGCTTCGGAATCAGATATGTAGCCATGCTCGGAAACCGGCGATGGAGACCGATCATCTTCGGGTGGCTGCCAGTCGTTGGCTGGGCGGCCCTCATTGTAATTGGTTCATCGATTCCTGACATCCCGACACCCCGTCAACTAGAATTCCCACTGATCGACAAACTCGGACACCTATTCGAGTACGCAGTCTTCGGCTTCCTCCTCGCCAGGTCCTTGGGGATGCACTGGAGCGGGCGGGCCAGGAGCCTTGCAGGTGTTGTCGCGGCGGCGCTTGCCTTCGGACTCCTCGACGAGTTCCATCAGCAATTCGTTCCGGGCCGATACTTCGAGGGGCTTGATCTGGCAGCAGACGTTGTTGGCGTGGTGCTGGGGTGGTTCACGTACCGGGCTCGGCCATTCCGCGGGAACCGGCTCGTACGCTGGGTGTACCGCACATAGCACAGGGAACTCCCGAGAAGGCAGTATGGGACATGGGGGAAC
>LJUI01000099.1 GCA_001303705.1 candidate division TA06 bacterium SM23_40 | reverse complement strand
GTGATGGGCTACGGCCTCCCGCTGCCTCTCGTTCAGTCTATCGAGTAAGCTCATCGGTAATGTGGTCCTCCCGCGTGCGAGCAGGACTCGGTCGACGTGAAGCCCCGCCACTCCGTTCCCGAGCTCACGATGTACGATCTCTCGGCCCACCGTCGCTGCGATTCGGCCACGGTGAGCCTATTCGAAGGTTACCGGGATGTCAACGAGATTCGTGAACGGGATCAGTGGAGAGGAACGGGGTCGGTGAACCGAGGCCACCCTGAGTGGAAGACCGGTAGTAACGAGGCGGGGTTATGCGGGAAGCATGACCACGCGTCGCGCTCCAGCCGCGGGCGAGTCTTGTCGGCGGGCAACGGAGGATTCAACGCCGGGGGTCTGCGACGTGGCCGGCGATGGCAGATGCGGCCACGGTGGCCGGGCTGGCCAGATAGACTTCAGCATCCCGGCTACCCATCCGCCCACGGAAGTTGCGGTTGGTCGTGGCGATACACCGTTCGCCGGGAGCGAGTATCCCCTGGTGGGCGCCGAGGCAAGGTCCGCAGCCGGGATTGAGGATTACACACCCCGTATCGACAAAGATGTCGAGATAGCCCCGCTCCATTGCCGTGCGGTATGTCTCACGCGACGCAGGAATGACGAGCATCCGCACGCGAGGATGAAGACGCTTTCCGTCGAGGATGGCGGCGGCGATCTCAAGATCATCGATCCGACCGTTGGTGCAGGAGCCGAGGACCGCCTGATCTATCGCGAGATCGAGAAGTTCAGTCACAGGACGGACATTGTCGACGGCATGAGGGCAGGCTACCTGCGGCTCGAGCCCGTCGACCCGGAACTCATATTCGGCCTCGTGCCGGGCTCCGCGATCGGGAACGATGACAACGTATTCGGCCGCGACCTCGCCGCTTCCCCGTGCCGCATCCGGATGAGACCCAGTTCCTCGCTCGAAGGCACCTCGCTGGGCCAGATAGTCCCTCGTCACCTCGTCGAACGGAATGACCGCTGATTTCGCCCCCATCTCCATGGAGAGATTGGCGAGCGTGAACCGCTCGGAGACGCTCATCCCCTCGACTGTCTCGCCATAGAATTCGACAGCCCGGTAGCTTGCCCCCTCGGCCCCGAGCTCGCCGATGATGTGAAGGATTATATCCTTGGCATAGACACGAAAGGGAAGCTCTCCCTCGACAGCGATCGCGATCGTCTCGGGCACCCGCAGCCAGACCTTCCCTGTGGCCCACAGGCATGCCATCTCGGTGGCCCCGATCCCGGTCGAAAATGCCGCCACCGCACCATACGAGGTAGTGTGGGAGTCAGTACCTACTCCCACCTGTCCGGGCAGGATATGGGTCTTCTCTACGACGACCTGATGGCAGATGCCTTCACGGATGTCATAGAACGCCTCGATCCCTTGCTCCTGTACGAACTCTCGGATCGATTTGTGGGCAGTCGCGGTCTTCTCCGATTCTGCGGGCGCGCGGTGGTCGAGTGGAATCACGATCCGACTCGGATCCCAGACCCGACCTACGCCGATCTGACGAAATTGCTTGATGACCAATCCGGCGTTGTCGTGACTCATGCACAGATCGGGCTCGATATTGACGATGTCGCCAGGCTCGACCTCCGACACGCCGGCCTTTCTCGCGAGAACCTTTTCCACGAACGTCTGGGGCATAAACGCCTCACCACGGGAGCAGCGCCTGCCTGGAGTGTCCGGGCGGCAGCAGGCCTCCTATTCTCCGACGAGTCGGGCACGATAAGAGGACTACTGCAAGGATTCCGCACGCTATCCAGATGGGCGGGAATGTCGATCTCGATGGAGATTCAGCAGAGATGGTGAGCTACGGGCGGAGGGATGTCAGTACAGGTTACTCCAGCTCTTCGCGTTCCTCTTCCGCTCCCTCTTCTGTCTCCTCTTCAGATGCCTCCTCCGCTCCCTCTTTCGCTTCTTCCGGGGCTTCCTCCGGGGCTTCCTCTGTCTCTTCCTCTTTGATTCCGTACTTACGTCGGAACTTCTCGACGCGGCCGGCTGTGTCAATGAGCTTCTGCTTGCCTGTGAAGAAGGGGTGACAGTTGGAGCAGATCTCCACGCTCATGTCACCTGCCGTAGACCGCGTTTCGATCACATTACCGCAGGCGCATGTGATCCTCGCCGACTTGTACTTCGGGTGAATGTCTTTCTTCATTTCCTATCGCGTCTCCCTTCCGCAATACCACGAAGCCTTTCCTCCCGGCCTGCGGGCAGTGCGCCTGACCGAGCGCAAGGCTTCCATCCGAATGAGCTATCGATGTCTATTCACTCATTGATTCAAGAAAGTGCTTGTTGTTCTTAGTCCCCCTCATTCTATCGACCAGGAACTCCATCGCTTCTGTGGGATTCATCTCGCTCAAGACCTTGCGCAGAATCCAGATCCGATTCAGATCTTCCTCGGTCTGGAGCAGCTCTTCCTTGCGCGTCCCCGACTTGTTGATGTCTATCGCGGGAAAGACCCTCCGGTCGGACAGCCGACGATCCAACACCAGTTCCATGTTGCCCGTGCCCTTGAACTCCTCGAAAATGACCTCATCCATCCGGCTGCCGGTCTCGATGAGGGCGGTGGCAATAATGGTGAAACTCCCGCCCTCCTCGACGTTGCGCGCCGCCCCGAAGAATCGTTTCGGACGGTGGAGAGCGTTGGAATCGACACCACCGGACAGCGTTTTGCCGCTGTGCGGCACAACCACGTTGTGTGCCCGCGCCAGGCGCGTAATGCTGTCAAGAAGGATCACAACGTCCCGCTTGTGCTCGACAAGGCGTCTCGCTTTCTCCAACACGATATCCGCCACCTGGACATGGCGTTCGGCCGGCTCGTCGAAGGTCGAACTTATCACCTCACCCTTCACCGAACGTTCCATGTCCGTAACTTCCTCGGGACGCTCGTCGATGAGGAGGACGATGAGGACTGCCTCGGGCTGATTGGCGGTGATCGAGTTTGCGATTTTCTGCAGCAGGACGGTCTTCCCCGCCCTGGGCGGCGAGACGATGAGCCCTCGCTGCCCCTTCCCGATCGGAGCGAGGAGATCGACGATCCTCATCGACAGATCTCCGTCGGCCTCCACCTCGAGCTTGATCCGCTCCCGGGGATAGAAGGGCGTCAAGTTGTCGAAGAGAATCCGTTCCTTGGTCAGTTCTGGATTCTCGTGATTGACCGCCTCAACCCGGAGCAAGGCGAAATAGCGTTCGCTCTCCTTGGGGGGCCGGATCTGTCCCGAGACGGTGTCCCCGGTGCAGAGCGCAAAGCGTTTTATCTGCGACGGCGAGACGTAGATGTCGTCGGGGCCAGGCAGATAGTTGTAATCAGGGGAACGGAGGAAGCCGTACCCTTCCGGGAGTACATCGAGTACCCCTTCCCCGAAGATAAGACCGTTCTTCTGGGTCTGGGCCTCGAGGATACTGAAGATCAGCTCCTGCTTACGCATCCCGGTGCGCCCGGGTATCCCGAGATCGCGGGCGATTTCGTAGAGATCCGAGATCGTCTTCGTCTTCAGAGAGACGATGTCTAGAGGCGACCCGCTGGCGCGCTCAACCGCCGTCTCTGGACCGGCATTCCCTGAGGACGCTGTCCCTTCTGCTTTCTGTGCCATATGCTTTTCGGTTGGGCTAGACGCTGTGAACGCGTCCGAGTGATCATGGAGAGATTCCCCGTTTCAATGGAAACGGGAAGTCACGTATGTGAGATAACGGTACTATCTGAACGTCGGCTCTCAGCTACGGCGTCCTCCCCTCTCCCTCAACCGTCTCGACCCCCAGTCCCTCGAGCCTCACAAGAGGACCCGGGCTGTCACCGCAATAGGGTGACACGGCCAACGACTTCAGATGCGCCTTTGCGCGTAGCGGGAAGAAGTTCCGGGGCATTCCCGGCTTGGATCTGGGATATGATCTCCTCAGATTTGGGGCGTCTCCCGGTATGTGTGGAGTCTCTAGAGATGATGGATACATCTGATGTAAGCTCAGCCTCACGCCCCCGAAGTAGACTCCACCCGGCTTGAGTCATTCCCAATATACCCACCCCCCTCTTCAAAGTCAAGTGAAAAAGTCACGGGGACGTTGGTAGGTTCAGAAGGTTACGGGGACGTACCTAGGTCTCTAAAGCTATGGAGTTCGGGGACGTTGGTAGGTTCAGAAGGTTATCGCCCTCTTGGAGAGGAAGAACGCTCAGAGAGGGTTCAGTGGGATCAGCAGGTTATCGGCCGCTCTCAAAGTGAAAGGCCCTCACGAGGGACGCAAGTTTTCCTGACCATCGGGGTTCCGAACTATAGAACCATCGGCTTGCCCTGAAAGGTTCCCGGCTCGTATATGCCGGATAGAGCCACTCGTGCCCTGTTTCTCGCGTAGCTCACGGCCGGATCGAAGGAGGGTGAAACTATGAACCCAGACCGATTCAAAGTCTTCTTCAGTCCAGGCGTTATCCTCCTCTCTCTCGCCTCACTCGTTGGATGCAGCAATCTTGAAATGACCAGCACATGGTGCGACCGCAAGATCGCCATCGACGGGATCGACTCCGAATGGCAGGAGACGATGGTCTATGTCGAAGACGCTGACCTGGGGATCGGCCTCCAGAACGACGAGACGTTCATGTATATCTGCCTGGGCACCACAGACCGCCGAGTTCTCGCCCAGATCATAGGCCTCGGCTTCACGGTATGGTTTGATCCAGAGGGTGGCAAGACCAAGACGCTCGGAATACGTTTTCCCTTGGGAATGCATGACCCCATGAAGCTCAGGCAGGCTCTACAGGATCAGGAAGCGCTCGAAAGGGATCTCGCCTATTTCCTGGGGAACGAACTGGAGATTCTGGGTCCCGAAGAAGGCGAACAGGTGAGAAGACTACTCTCCGTGACGGGGGGCATCAAGGCCGGATCTGCCATGTCGGCGGGACGGTTCATCTATGAGCTTCGAGTTCCGCTATCCCCCGGCGAAGACTACGCCTATGCCATCGGAGCTGAGCCTGGTGCATCGATCGGGCTCGGATTCGAAACGTCTCGGTTAGAGGAGATGGTGGAACAAGAGGGGTTCAGAGGAGGTTTGCCTCCAGGTGGTGATGGCGGGAGAAGGCGTGGGGGAGGCGTGCCGGGCGGTCAAGGTCCGCCAGAAGGGCGCGGACGGCCTGAGCGCCTCGAACTCTGGATGACCGTCAACCTGGCCCCGGGAGATGGCGAACCTGCCGACTGATCCCGTTGCAGAGACGCCTGTTGCAGGGACGTCAGCAGGCTCAGAAGGTTATCGACCTCTCTTCAACGGTGGCAATCGCCTCAGGGGAACGTCCTGGGCTCAGAAGGTTATCGACCTCTCTTCGACGGTGGCAATCGCCTCACGGGGACGTCAGCAGGCTCAGAAGGTTATCGACCTCTCTTCAATCGGGAAGATGTAGCACATCCACAAGGCACGCTACCAGGTTCAGAAGGTCATCGACCCCTCTCCCGTTGAGAGGGTGTACTTCCCATCGAAGCTCAGGCGACTCCCGGCGCTCGCACTTCAATAACCTTCGAAACCCAGGTACGTCCCCAGCCAATAGCCTTCAAAACCTACGTACGTCCCACGGCTATGCTCAGGGAGCAACCTACAGAACCTACCAACGTCCCCGGATTGTTCGTCCCCGGATTGTGTGGGCGACGAGGTGGACTTCGCGGGGAGAGAGGCCGTACCAGGCGTAGATGAGCTGGTCGATGGTTTTGTCGAGGTTTTTCATTTGTGCAGCGACTTGGCGGAGCCCTCCATCGGTGGGTATTCTGTTGGTGTCCCGGCTCCCCCTGGCGTCCCTCCGCCGGCGGCCCGCTCTCCGGCCGGTTTCCTGCGCCTCTGTTCGGACTCTCTCACCCAACTCCCTCATCTGTCTCCCGAGGTCATCGAGCAGAACGATCAGGGATCCCGGGCGGCGTGCCACCTCCCCGCGGAGTTTCAACAATGAGCTCGAATCGTTGTGCTCCGCACTGTGCCGGGCCAGGTCCCTGAGCGCCGCCACTTCCCGTGGTGGAGGAACGCTGGTATCACTCGCGAGCCGGGGGACCGGGAGGCGTTCCAATGAGCGCGAGCGGAATTTGAGCGACCCATGCCACGCGGTCGCGCCGTAGAGCATCCGGTACAGCGCGGACATGAGCGCCGAGTTGAGGAGAGCGCAGACGAGGTCGAGGCCCATGGGTCCAGCGAGATCAGAGACGGCCACGAAGTAGACTCCGCCATAGGCGACATCGTCCGCCCGGCAGCACTCGATGCGCTCGCCAAGCTCGGCAATCGCCACCTTCGGCTCCAGCTGCCGGGTCCTGTTTGTTGCCCGACCCGGTTGGTCCGCATGGACCCTGGATTCGCGGGGCCACCGGTAGTATCCCGACGGCCCGTGGTAGATATATCGGTCGATCTGCGAGCCTCGAAACAGGGGAAGATAGTCGTTTCGGCGCGAAGCCGGAAGTTCTACGTACGCCTCGTGATTTAAGATCTCGCCGCGCAGCCCTTCTCTGACGCGCATGATCTCTCCGGCGCGGCCGAATCCGCTTCTCCCCTCCCGCACCCGCGTCACCAATTGCAGGCCAACCTCATCGAGTCCGGTCACGACGAGGCCGAGTTCTGCCGCTATCCGCTGCGGAATGCGGGTCGCGTCCTCTGATGATGCAGCACGGGGGCGCCCTTCAGACATGCAGACTGCCGCACCGCCACAGTCTGTAATCGTTACATATTCGGCATTGTCGCCTGGGGGTCCCCGACGGAGCACGAGAGCGATCGGCGGGACATCTGCATCAGGGAAGGTGTGCCTGGCGTCGAGACCCCGCACCGCCACAATCCGATTGGACAGAATCGCCCTCCTGAGTCTGCCGGCCGCATCCGCTGCGAGAACGCGGTTCGGCATCACCAATCCGATGAGACCTCCGGGACGGACCGCCTCCATGGCCCGGGCGAGAAAGAAGAAATAGATATCTGGCTTGCTCCCCGGCGAGACGACTTCCGGGTAGAGCCGCTTGTATGCCCTTGCCAGCTCCGGCCGAGCCCTCGCCAGGGTATCACACGACTCGAACGGTGGATTCCCCACCACGCAATCGAACCCCACAGCACCTGTCCAGGGGAAACCTCCCTCGGGTGCCGCTGGACCGAAGACTTCGGGGAACTCGAGCTCCCAATGGAAGAAGGACGTATCAATGGACCGGTCCCGTACGTCCTGACCGATGCATCGGGCGACCGCTCCATCGAGGGCCGATCGACGCAACGCATCCCGAGCCTTCCCCTGCTCCCGGGCAAGCTCTCCCCTGCTCAGGCGCGCCCCCAGCAGCGCATCGCCGCAGCACAGGTGTGGTCCCACGATCGGCAGAGGTGGTCCCCCGGACATCGTCTCAAGCCAGAGCGCCCGTTCGGCGAGCGTCACTGCCGCAGGATCGATGTCGATGCCGAAGAGACATCGCTCGATGACCAGATGCCGCACCATGTGTCTGAGATCGGGCACGGCGCACCTTCGCTCCTCACGCCACCCCTGACTCCAGGGAGCCGCATCCCCTGTGTGGCGCGACCAGAGTTGACGCACAGCCTCCTCCATCCGCTGGTCTTCACACTGCACGATGAGCCCGACGATCCGATCCGCCAGGTAGCGTGATGCCTCCACGAGAAAGCGACCATCGCCCATCGCCGGATCGCAGATGGATAGGGAGAAGAGGACGCGGATGCCTGCATCCTCCAGGCGCCGCGCCTCTCGCTCGGGAACCTGACTCTTGGCACGTCCGTGGACTCTCGGCCGGCGCGCGCCGGCTCGATCGCGCCTCTGAATCAACCGCAAGAACGCATCTCTTCTCTCATCAAACGCCGGCCCAACCGTCTGTTCGACTATCCACCGCACGACCGGCGCAGGCGTAGAGTAGCACCCATCTCGATGCCGCCGCCTCGACTGACGGACGATCTCGATCCCGGGTATGACCGGAACTCGAGCCCGGGTGCGGGAACGAGCGGCTGTGTCCGGCCCTCCATGCTGCGGCTCCACCATCCGCACTTCCCACTCCCGCAGGCGTTCGTGCAGGCGTCCCCACGGCGGCGCGCCCGCGAACTCACTCGGCGCCGATAGATGGAGGGCAACCGCCTGCAGGAGCGTCTGGATGGCCGTATCCGCCTCGGGTCCTCCGCGGCCGACCTCCGGCTCGCCACCCGAGTCGGCATTCTCATCCTTGCAGGTTGCTCTCGAGGAGACCCGGCCTGTGCGGCTCCCGGCGACGCGGCCCACAGGGCCTGAGATCGATCCCGGATCCCATCGGTCGATCCCGCCGGGGAGCAGGTCCACAACAGCGGTACGTGGCAACCGCGAGCTCGCGAGAATAGCAAAAAGCAGACGGTAGACGTCTGCTAGTGCTGCGGTGTACATACAGTCGACAGAACCGCCACCCTCCCTCGAGAGCCGGGCGCGGAGTACCGGCGGAAGGATCTCCTCGACCACTGTCCTGAGAAGAGGATCGTCCATGTGCTCGATCGGGCGCACGCCCCTCATCCTGGCCTATTCAACGAAACTGACCTAGAATTCGACCCTCGGCACCGCTGTTGCCCCCTCTTCGGCCTCGAAATAAGGAGCCGGCTCGGTCAGGCCGCGGCGCGCCGCGAAGAAACTGCCCCAGACCGTACGAATGTAGGCATTGAACGTGCGCACCGCCTGGTTGTAGCGCATACGCTCTGTGGCAATCCGGTTCTCGGTCCCCTCCAACTGGGCCTGCAGCGTAAGGAAATTCTGGTTCGCCTTCAGTTCAGGATAGTTCTCGGCCACGAGGAGCAGCCTCGAGATCACACCTCCCAGACCCTGCGCAGCTTCAATGCGCTCCCCCCTGGTCGCCGCCTGCGCCCACTGACTCCTGAGCCGCGTCACCTCAGTGAACAGCTCCTCTTCGTGTGCCGCGTACCCCTTAACGGTGTTAACCAGATTGGGAACCAGATCATTCCGGCGCTGGAGCTGATTCTCCACCTGGGCCCAGGCCGCACTCACATCCTCGTCGAGCCTGACCACCCTGTTGAGCCCGGAGATGTACCAGCTGATGCCCACGAGGACGATCGCGATCAACAGAATGACTACAACAACGCCTTTCGCCATACTGGACCTCCATGTCGTGTTATTACCGGGGCATTCGGCGTTGCGCCGCTACCAGCCCCCGGTTGCGCCCCCTCCGCCGCTCGCCCCTCCGCCGAACCCTCCGAACCCGCCGCCTCCGCT
>LJUI01000014.1 GCA_001303705.1 candidate division TA06 bacterium SM23_40 | reverse complement strand
CGCCCACCGACGTGCGACGAACGAGCCGAACCCCGAAGTCCGCCAGCCGGCGGCCAATATAGAGACAGTTAGTGTCGGCCGTCGAGCCCAGCAGCAGCTCGTCTCCAATCGTCACGAGCTCGGCCTTCACGGAGTCGCTCCCTCCCCACATCGAACCGCTTCCGAGGCCCACTCCATTCGCCCCCACCCCATTCAGCCCTTCACCAGTAGCAGCAGCCTCAGACAGAGATTCGTACATACGCCGGCGATCAGATCATCGATCATCACGCCCCATCCCCCTGGCAGACGCTGTGTCTGCCGGATGGGGGGAGGCTTCAGTATATCAAACAATCGGAACAGAATAAACCCGACCAAGAGCGTGAGGATCGATTTGGGCACGAGCGACATCGCGACGAGGAACCCGACGACCTCGTCTATGACGATCAGGCGCGAGTCGGTGCCCCAGACCGGCTCGAGCAGGGATGAGAGCCATACTCCCAGGAAGAAGAGAAGAGCGATCCCGACGAGCTGGTACTGGACGCCCGGGACAGGGATCGAAAAATAGATGACTGCGAAATAGATAATCGCCACCGCTGCCGTAGCGACAGTCGCGGGCGCGATCGGTGCATATCCACAGAATAGACCACTCGCCAGAACCTTTGCGATCCGCAGCACCGAGGCACCTTTCCTGGACTGGAGACCACGTGACGCGGGGGACCCAGATGGCCTAGGAGAGAGCGGTGAGCACCCGTTTGGAGACTTCTTTTAGCGATGCGAAGACTCCCACTCCCTGAGTGGCCACTGCTTCGAAGTAGGGCGTGCTGTTGTTGGGATTGAGAAGCTTCTGGAGTTCCTCGACAGAAGCGATATTCGGCAGATCCCGCTTATTGTACTGGATGACAAACGGGATGCTGGCCAGCGACAGCCCGTGCTCTGCCAGGTTCTCATGCAGGTTTTGAAGGCTGTCGACGTTGTCTTCCAGACGCTCAACCTGGGAATCGCTAACGAAGATAATCCCGTCAACGCCCTTCAATATGAGTCGGCGACTGGCATTGTAGTAGACCTGGCCCGGCACAGTGTACAGGTGGAAGCGGGTCCCGAATCCCTTAATCGTGCCGAGGTTGAGAGGGAGGAAATCGAAGAAGAGCGTCCTGTCGAGCTCAGTGGCCAGGGAGATGAGCTTACCCCTCGTATCGGGATCTATCTTGGAGAAGATGAAGCGCAGATTGGTAGTCTTCCCACCCAGGCCTGGGCCGTAGTATACGATCTTGCAGTTGATCTCACGGGAAGCGTAGTTGATGAGAGACACGTTTCGTGGGCTCCCTCTTACCCAGCGATGTCGTCCTACCCAAAGATATCGTCGAGGACACTCCCGGCCTCGGACGCAAAGTCAGCGTCGATCCCAGCGGTGGCACGGGTCGGCCGTTCGAGCTTAGTGAAGATCTTCTCGAAGACTGATGACAACTCTCTTGCTACCTGCCCCACACGAAGCTTGACAAGCCCCAGGGTACTCCGCTTGTCGAAGATGACCACCAGGATCACCCTGGTTCCTACGAGCGAGACATAGATGTTCTCGGCCTCCCCTTGATGAAAGAGGGTCTTGAACTCTCTCTCGCCGATCAGTGTGGCCAGCTGACTGGTGGCGGCGTAGTCCGCGGCCGAGAGGGAAGCGAAGGAAGCCATATCGATCTTCGAAGTATCTCCGGCGCTCGTAATGAGCTGGCCCGCCCGGTCTATCAACAGCGCAGTCAGGACATTAGCGCTCGTCAGAAGACCGCTGAGCGTCTCGTTGATGGCCCAGAAGTCTTCTTCGAAGATGTTCAGATTGTCGAACATGAGCCGTGCTCACCTCCGCTCTGACAATCCTCCCACGCCCCACGAATAACCTCCAGTCCGAACCCACCAAATCATAGTCTATACCGGAGCCTTCGTCAAGGCAGAAAACCCGCGTCACACCTTCTGCCGCCCTTCCAACGCTCTGGCGAGCGTCACCTCATCCGCGAAATCGAGATCGCTCCCTACGGGAATGCCGCGAGCGATCCTCGTCACCATAATCCCCAGAGGTTTAATCAGTTTCATCAGATAGAGGGCCGTTGCCTCTCCCTCTACATTGGGGTTCGTGGCCAGAACTACCTCGGCGATCTCGCTCCCCTTGAGCCTCGACATGAATTCAGTCACTCTGAGCTGCTCGGGACCCACCCCATCCAGAGGGGAAAGCGCCCCCTGGAGAACATGATATCGCCCCTTGAACTGCCCCGTCCTCTCGAGCGCGATCACATCGCCCGGCTGCTCAACGACGCACAACAGCGAAGCGTCACGAGTATCATCCGCACAGATGGGGCAGGGATCCTCCTCGGTCACATTGCAGCAGACCGAGCAGAGCCTTGTGCGCCGCTTCACATCGACGACTGCCTCCGCGAGCGCCGTAGCCTCCTCCTCTGACATCTTGAAGACGTAGAGAGCGAGCCGTTCGGCGGTCTTCTTTCCGATCCCTGGCAGCCTCACAAGACATTCTGCCAGTCGCGTAAGTGAAGGTGGCCCGAGCATCATCTGATTAGAGCAATCCTGGGATCGACAGCCCGCCGGTCAGCCTGCGCATCTCCTCTGCTGCCAGTTCCTGAGCTTTCCTGCGGGCCTCATTCACCGCGGCAACGATGAGGTCCTGTAGCATCTCGACATCTCCTGGATCCACGACCTCGCGATCTATCTTCACTTCGACGATGTTCTGTTGTCCGTCCGCCACCACGGTCACCATCCCGCCACCGGCGCTGGCCTCGACGCGCTTCTTCGCCAGGTCTTCTTGCACCTCAGCAAGCTTCGCCTGGATCTGCTGCGCCTGCTTCATGATATTGCCAATCCCCTTCATAGACGCGTCCTCATCTGCATCGAATCGATGCGCTCCAGCTGTTCTCACCATGCTCACTAGCGAACAGAGCTCTCGCACCTCTCGGAGGGCGCGCACAGCTCAGCCGACGATTTCCCCATCGAAGAGATCGATAATGTGTCTGACCATCGGATGCTTGAGGAGTTCCGTTTCCTTCTTCTTCGCCCGACCTGCCCGAGCCCCGCCGTCGGATCCGTCTTCCGAGGAGTGACTCCCGGTCTGCCCCCCTCGTCTCGACCGGACACAGCAGGAGATCTTGAGTGGTTCGCCCACGAGCTTCTCCAGCTCCTCCTGGATGAGCTGGCGGTGGGCAATGTCAGCCACCTGTTCTCTGTGGAACCTGTTCTTGCCATAGAACGCGAGTACCAGCGACCCGTTCACCAGCTCAGCGGGCTCACCCTCAGCGAGAAAGGTACCGAGCGAGATCTTGCGTCGCTTGACTTTTTCCACGAGCTTCTCCCAGATGCGTTCTATCCGTTCCAGCGTCACGGCCTCGGAGATGCGGTTCGACAGGGCCGATTCGGCAGATCGGTCTGTCTCGTCCTGGGGCTCCTCGCTCTCGGCGAGAGGAGCAGAACTGGTCGATGGCCTGTCGCCTTCAGACACCCCGGCCTCCTCCTCTGGAGCGTGCCATTCCTCCATAAGACGCTTCTCCATCCCGGCCAGCCGGGAGAGAAGATCATTCAGTCGGACGCTCGAATCGAGACTCGCGAGACGCACCAACTCGGTCTCCAGCAGGATGCGCGGCTGTGAGCTGCGGCGCATTGAGCCTTCGAGCACCGACAGGGCGCGCATCATCCGGAGGATGTCCTGGGGCTCTATCTCCTTCCCGGCCGGGGCATCCTCGCCGGCCGCTCCGACGCCCAGCCGTTCCAGCAGGAGTGACCGAAGATGGTTGAGAAGCCCGCGGACGAACTCAATGATATCGTATCCCCGCTCATCAACCTCAGCCACTACCTCCAGCGCGCCCTTCGCGTCACCGGCGATGAGATGCTCCATGAGGTCAGCGTACAGGTGCTCATCGACGAGACCGAGTACTGTGCGCGCATCCTCCGCCGTTATCGGCTCCCCCCCGAAGGAGACGAGCTGATCGAGCATACTCTCGGCGTCCCGCAGGCTGCCATCGGCCTTCTCGGCGAGGACGGGGAGTACATCCGAATCGACACTCATCTTCTCCTGTTCGATGATACCACGGAGTCGAGCGGTAATCTTGTCCGGCGGTATCTTCCTGAAGTCGAATCGCTGACAGCGAGAGAGGATCGTTGCGGGTACTCGGTGAGGCTGCGTCGTGGCGAAGATGAAAACCACATGCTTTGGTGGCTCCTCCAGGGTCTTGAGAAGCGCGTTGAATGCCTCTGCCGTAAGCATGTGTACTTCGTCAATGATGTAGACCTTGTATGGACCGCGAGCAGGAGCGTATTTGACGTTCTCCCTCAGGTTGCGGATCTCATCGATCCCGCGATTGGATGCCCCATCGATCTCCAATACATCCATGCTGCTCGAACTGACGACCTCGGCACAGGACGGACAATCATCGCACGGCTCGACGCCATCGCGCCGCTGACAGTTGAGGGACTTCGCCAGAATGCGAGCAGTAGTAGTCTTTCCGATGCCGCGCGGTCCGGTGAACAGGTAGGCATGTGCAATGCGCCCGGCCCGAATAGCATTCCTCAGGGTAACGGTCACGTGATCCTGCGCGACGATATCCTCGAACCGCTGCGGACGCCACCGCCTCGCCAACACCACATACGACATCTCGGTCATCTCCCTCGGGAAGAGAGAATCAACCCGGCCGTGCCCTGTCCTTCGATCGCCATGCCAGGGAAGAATCCGGGGAAAGAACTCCCGCCAGGCGACCCCGCGACAGACGAAGGAATCCGCTTACCGCTGCTACCTTCCGGTCCTGACGGGGTTCACGGGACCTCGCTTCACAGGACCCGACGATCAACATCCTTTGCCCGGCCACAGCCGCAGACATGGACGACCTCACGGACAGGTTTTCGACCCCGCTATAGCGGATTTCGGGCAGAGGGAACCGCTAGCTCCCCGTCTAGCACGACCGGATCAATCCATCTGAGATGCGAACCCTACCAGATGGTCTCGGCTCGGCACCTCAGCGCTATTTCCGCGCGGACTTCTTGCTCCCTGTACGCCGTTTGGTCTTCTTGCCTCCCGCCGCTGCTTTCCGTTTCCGACTTCGCTTACGCCGCTCGCCCGCCTTCCTCGGCGCCCGGCTCTCTGTCGACTCGACTTCCTCGCCTTCTCCCTGCCCACCCTCCCGAACTTCTAGAGGAGAGACTAAGCCCACGTATCTCTCGCAGATATCACACCAGGCACGGATCGTCTCCTCCGATACCATCAGGATACTTCCGCACTTCGCACACGCAGCCTCTGTATCGCCCGGGAGGACGATCTCTTCTCGCTCCTCATGGGATGCCACATATTCATCGGGGTTGCGCAACATATCGAGAAGAACGCGGGCCTGGTGCACGACATCTACCACATCACCGAATTGGGCAGTCATCCGCTCGAGACGCGTGATCGCATTCGCCTTCCGCCCCTGGGCAATCAGCTGGTTTGCAGCATCAAATGCCCGAACTGCGCTGGCCCTGCGCTCTGCCACTTCCTCGTCGCTGCCCCGGATGAACGTGCGCTTCCCTGTCAGGTCCTCATCCTTGACGCGATCCGATGCCTTCTCGCTGCGCTCTAGACCGAGCTTGCGCAGTTTGAGCGCCACCGTCCGCTTAGTAACGCCCAGTCGTTCCGCCAGATCCTCATCAGTCAGATCCCGGTAGTGCGTTTCGAGAAATTGTTCCTCAGCTCGGGTCCATTTCTTCGCCATCTATTGTGCCTCCTCGAACGCACAAGCATGCCTCCGCCGAACTCCCATCGGCCGGCCCTGCGGCGACGCCGGGCCCTGTCTTCCGCACGATCCAGATGCGGAGAAGTGGTGGAGCAGAGCGGATTCGAACCGCCGGCCTCATCCGTGCGAGGGATGCGCTCTCCCAGCTGAGCTACTGCCCCACCGTTTGCACTTCGCCAACCCCCCTTCATTCACGCTCTGCGTCATAGATTTCCGGATTCAAGATATTGGGTGGTCGTCGCCCTTCCGTGCCGGCGAGGACGTTCTCGGCCGCCATCTTCGCCATGGCACCTCGCGCCTCGACCGTCGCACTCCCCACGTGGGGAAGGAGAACAACATTCTCCAGCTGCAGGAGCGCATCGGGCACCTCCGGCTCCATTTCATATACATCGAGTCCCGCACCCCTGATCTCCCCGGACTGGAGCGCTGCGATGAGCGCCTGCTCATCCACCACCGCGCCGCGGGAAGTGTTGATGAGAAAGGCGGTTGGCTTCATCGTCGCGAGTTCCCGGGTGCCGATCAGGTGTTTCGTCTCCTCGGTGAGCGGAACGTGCAGCGACACGAAATCGGCCTCACTAAGAAGGGTATCGAGAGGAACCCGCATGGCCCCGACCTGTCGCTCAAGCCCGGGGCGCTCCTGAACGTCGGTATACAGCACTCGCATCCGGAAACCGACCGCCCGTCGGGCGACCGCAGCCCCAATACGCCCGGCCCCTACGACGCCGAGCGACTTTCCGTGAACCGCTCCCCCGAGAAGTAGCAGAGGCCCCCACCCGCGGAACCGCCCCGCCCTCATGAACCGTTCTCCCTCAGTGACCCGCCTGGCGGCCGCGAGCAGCAGGGCCCATGCAAGATCGGCCGTCGCTTCTGTAAGCACATCCGGCGTATTCGTCACCGCAATGCGGCGTCGCGTCGCCTCCGCCATGTCGACATTGTCGAAGCCGACGGCATAGTTGGCGATGACGCGCAGATCGGGCCCGGCGTCCATCACACGGCGATCGATCGTATCACTGAGCAGGCAGAGGAGGCCCTGCACCTCTCGAAGATGAGGTGTCAGCTCGGCGTGCCCCTTGGGTTCATCATTATCGAGCAGGATGAGGTCCGACCCGCGGCGCAAGAGCCCGAGCCCCTCCTCCGGAATGGGAGCCGTGACCAATACCTTCGGCATCATATGGGACACCACACGAGCACATCAGCAAGACCAGGTAGAACCGGGGGGAACGGCGCGAATCGCGGCACCCCGAGAGACTAACATAGTACACACATACCGATAACGCTCAACTCTCTTTTCTTCTTCCCGATGCTACCGCTTTATCTGCTCCTTCTTTCCGTCGATCATACGGACAAAGTCGTGCACAGATTTCGAACCGCGACCGATGAGGACCCCGGTGAGTGCGTAGTCTACACCCTCCGGAAATGAGTGCGAGATGTCAAGGAGTTCGAGGATACCGACCCGCCCCCAGAAGCAGAAGACTACTCCCACGCCCGTGCTGACGACCAGGGCGAGTCGCGTGTAGATACGGAGCTTTCGTTCGTACTCCTGAGCTGGCTGTGACTCGCTGTCGCCGGGGTAGACGAGGGCGACAAACTGACCGAAGAGTTCAACGACTCCTTCGATCACTGCGGCAAGTACGAAGATGGCAACGAGCTTATCCATGCTCCACCTCCCCATGGATGGTTCACGATCGCTCGCCCGGCCAGTCTCGTCCGATCAGATTCGAGTATCAGAATCGACGACCACTCTAGCACCGGAAATCGGGCCAGTCAAGGCAAAAATAGGAAGGGCGCTCCAGGCGAATGGACGGGAAAGGGGGGGCAGGTGGAGAGATGTAACTCGATGGAAAACAGCCACTTGAACATATGATTCGGTGCTGGCTGTTACTGCTCAGCGGCGGAGAGCGGCCCGCCGGCAGCGTTCTGCACAGCTCAGACCCCGCTCCGGCTCGCTCCGCCGGCAATCGCTCCCGGATCGAGCACAGGAAGTCCGTGGGAACGGTCGTCACACGGAACTGTGGCGGAGAGAGTGGGATTCGAACCCACGATCCCGATCACTCGGGATACACGATTTCCAGTCGTGCCCCTTCAGCCAACTCGGGCATCTCTCCGCCTATACGTTCTGCTCGTCAGCTGCTCGACCACGGAGATTCGATCACCCCCTAGAATTGTGTAACGCCAGAGAAGTTGAACTTCTCCACACGTATCGCAGGCGCGATGATACCGGTGGGGAACCGCGGCCCATAACCTGCGCCGTCCCACACCAGGACCGCCTCTTTGGAGATATGTGTGACGCAGGACAGGGCGCTCAGCACACTCTCGGTGAATCGCAAGTTCTTCAACGGCTTCGTTATCTTACCATCCTCGATAAGAAACGTCCCATCTCTCGTCATGCCAGTGATCACCGCCCGCATCGGCTCCACGGTGTTCGTATAGTGGAACCGTGTCACGTAGATGCCCCGCTTGGTGTCGGCGATCATCTCCTCGATCGTCGAGTCACCAGTGCCCATGACGGGCGATATCGGAATCGGCCCATATGGGTTGGGCGCGATCAACGCATGCCCCGTCGATTCTTTTCCTTCTTTCCCGGCGGTAAGTGAGTCGTAGGCGACTGCGCTCGCAACGCCATCCGTGATGAAGTCGACCCGCTGCTTGGGCACTCCCTCGAAGTCGAACCCGATAGCGAATCCTCGCTCGTCCAGGCCATCGTCCCAGATAGAGATGTTCTCACCGACGATCTTCTGCCCGAACTTGCCGCACATGAAGCTCCGCTCCTCTTGAACCGAGAGCGCTCCGAAGCCCAGGAACGCCAGAAACATGATCATGTCGGCAACCGCACGGGGCTCGAGAACGGCGGCGCCCTCGCCAGCCTCCAGCTCGATGGGATCACGGCTCGCCTCTGCCTTCTCTACGGCGCGTGCTCCAATAGCGTCGAAGTCGAGCTTCCTGAAATCGCGCGACGCCTGCTGGGCGTATCCCGAATTCGTGTCGCCCATCACGACGACATTGCAGCCCGCGTCCGTTCCCTGAGCATAGGCGAACACCCCGAGCGAGTTCGCCACTCCCAGCTCGGCGACTCCACTCGTCACCGCACCAAAGGCATCCAGTCCGCTCTTCCGAGCCCGCTCGATGATCGTTCCGGCCGCCGCTGCCCTCATCTCCGGGGTGACGCTGGCAGTCTCCGGTACGTATATGGGAACGTCCTTGATCGGCTTCGCGCCGGGGAGCGAGGTGAAGTCTGGATTCTCTCTCTGAAGCGAGGCAATCTCTGCCGCGCGCTCCACCACCAGCGCTATCCCCTCGTCGTTGAGCAGATTCGTGGAAGAGTGACCCACCTTCTTCCCGAAGGCCACTCGTACGAAGAGCGTTCCGTTCCGCTCAGCTACGTTCTGATGGATCTCAGAGTTGGCGAACCGCGTCAGATATGAATCCTCAGCCATCAGCACCGCTTCGGTCTGGTCCGCCTCCGAAAGAGTGAGCGCCCGTTCGAGCACCTCCTTTGCCCTCTCTCTGCCAAGCATAACCGCCTCCTTCAGTGTTTGCAGCATCCAGGTATGAGCGATTCAATACCCTCTCAATGTGGTGTATCGATATGACAACCGCGTCGCCATCTGCGTCCCTCCGGACGAGAGCGGCAGTATAGCGCACGCGTCGCCTCTTGTCTAGCGATTTTTGGCCGAAGCCCGAGCCTTTGCTCTCTGTCCGCGAGCCTCACGATCGGGGGATGTATAGACGACCCGCCCATCAACGATAGTGAGCATCGGCAATCCTGTGAGACGCCATCCCGTGAAGGGACAGTTTCTCGACTTCGACGCGAACGTCGATGGGTCCACGACCCACTCTTTGCCCAGATCGATGATTGTCAGGTGGGCAGGTGATCCCGGTTCCAGGGTCCCACCTTCGATCCCGAGGGCACTGGCCGGACCGAGCGACAGCCTCGCCAGCGCCTGGGACAGGGAGAGGTGCCCCCCGTGAACGAGCTTCGTCAGAACGATGCCGAGCATCGTCTCCATGCCGATCATTCCGCACGGAGCCGCCGGGAACTCGACTTCCTTCTCTGCAATGCTGTGCGGCGCATGATCTGAGGCAATGACATCGAGTGTGCCGTCTACGAGACCCTTAATGACGGCCTGTACATCCTCCTGCGTGCGCAGCGGTGGGTTGACCTTGAGATTGGTGTCGAATGTCTCTGCAATCGACTCGTCGGTGAGTGTGCAGTAGTGGGGAGCAGTCTCGGCCGTTACTCTCACACCCTGCGCCTTTGCCCCCCGAATCAGTTCTACCGACCCTTTTGCCGAGACATGAGCGATGTGAACGTGACTCCCCGTGAGGCGCGCGAGGATGAGATCCCGGCTCACCATCGATTCCTCCGCCGCGGCCGGGATGCCGTGCAGGCCGAGAGACGTGGAGACGAGCCCTTCATGCATCTGTCCGTCGGCCGACAGATCAGGATCCTCGGCGTGGGAGATGACCGGTATGCCAAACATCTTGGCGTACTCGAGCGCGCGCCGCATCAGTTCCGCGCTCCTCACCGGAACGCCGTCGTCGGAGATGGCGACCGCCCCCGCGTCTACCAGCTCGGCGATCTCGGTGAGCTCCTTCCCCTCCTGCTGCTTCGTCACCGCTGCGACCGGGAGAATCCTGGTGAGACCCACCTCACGGCCTCGCTCCCTCACAAACCGGACGGCCGTCTGATCATCAGTAGGGGGATTGGTGTTCGCCATCGGCACCACTGCTGTCAGTCCACCCTTCACGGCCGCATGTGATCCGCTCTCGATCGTCTCCTCGTCTTCGCGTCCGGGCTCGCGCAGGTGGACATGCATATCGATGAGCCCGGGCGCGACCACCAGGCCTGTCACATCGATCATTTCGCACCGATCGCTGTCGACGGCGGCAGACAGCTTCCCAACGTCTTTCACCCTGCCGGCCTCGATTAACAGATCCGCCACCTCGTCTCGTCCTGTCGCCGGATCGACGATCCTTCCTCCCTTGAGAAGGAGCCCTTTCGTTCGCTTCTCAGTGTTCATCTCTCGCACCTTCCCCTCCGCTAAGCAGATAGAGGACGGCCATCCTCACGGCAACGCCATTCGTCACCTGATCGAGAATGAGCGAATACGGCCCGTCCGCCACATCGGGATCGAGCTCGATACCACGGTTTATCGGACCGGGATGCATTATGAGCAGGCCTTCCTTGGCACGTTTCAACCGTTCTCTATTCACGCCGAAGGTCCGAGCATACTCGCGCAGCGACGGAAAGAGCCCGCTCCGCTGACGTTCGAGCTGGATCCTGAGGACCATGATGACATCCTTGTCCACGATGGCCTGGTCGAGACCCGTCACCAGATCGACCCCCATACTCTCCAGTCCATAGGGAACGAGGGTGAGCGGAGCGCAGACCGTCACGCGGGCCCCCATGCGTTTCAGACCCCAGATATTCGAGCGCGCGACGCGCGAATGCGCAACATCGCCCACGATAAGGACGCGCAGACCATCGAGTTGCCCGCAATGTTCGAGCATCGTCATCATATCGAGGAGTCCCTGTGTGGGATGCTCATGACACCCGTCTCCGGCATTTATCACAGATGCACCTAACCTCGATGCGAGGAAATGTGGTGCTCCCTCTGCGCGATGGCGAATAACCAGCACATCCACCTTCATCGCCTCGATATTCCGCGCAGTATCGAGGAGGGTCTCACCTTTGATGACGCTCGAGCTACTCGATGAGACGTTGATCGTGTCAGCGGACAGCCGCTTAGCCGCAAGATCGAACGACGCCGCGGTACGCGTCGACGGTTCGAAAAAGAGATTGACGACGGTCTTTCCGCGCAGGGTGGGCACCTTCTTTATCGGGCGCTCCGATATCTCTTTGAACGACTTCCCGAGTTCGAGGATCAACTCGATCTCATCTCTCGACAGGTACTCCAACCCCAACAGATCCTTCCGCTGCAGTCGCTGTACCTTTCCCCGAGCATTCAATCTTCTACCTCCATCAGTACGACCTCATCGACCTCGTCCATTTCCTCTACACGCACCTCAACGCTCTCGTGCCTCGAGGTAGGGACGTTCTTACCGACATAGTCGGCGCGAATCGGGAGCTCGCGGTGGCCGCGATCGACTAGCACCGCCAGCTGAATTGAGCGTGGCCTTCCGAAATCGATGATCTCATCGAGGGCCGCCCTCACTGTTCGACCCGTGTACAGAACATCGTCGACTAGGACGATCGTCTTGTTCGCGACATCAAATCCGATCTCTGTGCTCCGAACCACCGGCTGGACCGCGATTGACGTCAGATCATCACGGTACAGCGTGATGTCCAGAATGCCGAGAGGCACCTTCGTGCCCTCGATCTCTTCTATCCTTCTCACGACGCGCTCGGCAAGAATCGCTCCCCGGCGTCGTATGCCGACAACGGCAAGTCCTTCCGTTCCCCCATTTCGCTCGAGTATCTCATGAGCAATCCTGGTGAGGGCTCGCCGCATACCGTCACGACCCATGATCTTGGACTTGAGGTGTTCTGTCATAGGCCCCTCCTCGCCGGGAACGGAAGAAAAATCCCTGCTTGCGTACTGCAAGAGGGAAGCTCGGTGCAGTGAGTGCTGATCATTTCAAGTTCCCTTCTAGCCTCTCAGGACTAGGTTAAGGGTCGCCATCCGGCGCCGTGGCCTGACTAAAGGTTCGATGCGATGCTGTTCCAGGGTGTCGAATCGACCATCCCGAGGGTCGGCTCAACGCCTGTCTCACTCTCATCCAGGCCTAATGCCGAGCCGGACTCCCCCTCGATGCTACCTCGATCCTCCTCTGGTCGAGCCTGGGGTGACATAGCCGGAGAGTCAGACTCGTCGCGGTCGATCCGTTGAGAGGTATCGGTCTCCTCCGCGGCTTCTTCGGACTCCGGGCGCATCAGAATCCAGAGCAGAACCGCGCCCACGACGATGACAGCCGCGGCAACAAGAATGACTGGTACCTCATCGTCCTCGCCGGCCGAGGCGAGCTCCTCCTCTCCCGGCGCCCCGCCGGCCAGAGCGAGGGTGTTACCCAGCGCCAGGAGCAGAACAAGAATCAGAGCCAGACCCTTCCTCATAACCTCTCTCATCCCTTCTAGTCGGTCAATCCCTACAGTCCAACCCCACCTCCTCCCATAGTCATTCTACTCGCTGCTCCTCTCCCCGTCAAGCACTTTCCTCCCCGGGGACGTTGGTAGGTTCAGAAGGTTACCGGGTATACTCTGCGGACCTTGGCAGGTCCATCCCCCGGAGACGTTGGTAGGTTCAGAAGGTTACCGGGTATACTCCGCGGACGTTGGTAGGCTTGGGAGGTTTGGGCACGTCCTCGAAGCGAAGGTCAACCCATCCCCCCGATAACCTTCGGGACTGAGGTACGTCCCCGGCTGATAACCTACAGAACCTACCAACGTCCCCGGTTAGTGGACGAGGACGATTTTTCGTGTATGGTGATGGCCGGGGGCTTCGAGCCGAAAGAAGTATACGCCGGAGGAGACCGGGCGACCTCGATCGTCTCTCCCATCCCAGGTGATTGTGTGAGGTCCGTGCGATTGCCGAGCATCGACGAGGGTCCGTACGTGCTGTCCCTGGATGTTGTACAGGGAGAGCGTTACGGGAATACGGCTTTCATCCGCAGGCCCGTACACCATATAGGAGATGGTCGTACTGTGAGAGAACGGATTGGGAGCGTTCTGGAGCAGGGCGATAGAGCATGCGCTGCTTGTGTAGTCCGTCTGGTCACCCACGTCGGTGAGCGAGACCACTTGGTGGAGGAGCCATGTATTCGGATCGAGGTACACCCCTGTGGGCATCGAGTCGACCATCGCGTATACGGTGTCATACTCCGAGTCGAACCGGAATGAGACGAGACTATCCTCACCGGGGATGATGACCAGGATCTCCGCAGGCATTTCGAAGATAGGCGTTGATGTCGCGCTGTCTTCCTGCACCTGGTGGAGCACGATTTCGACCTCGTACGGCCCCTGATCCACTTCCTGAGCGGTCCAGCTGATCTCGAACTCGGGATGGCCTGCCTGATAGATCCATTGCTGGAAGAACCAGTCGAGACTGTCGCCGTACAGGGCCTCGAACTCAGCCTGGAGATCGTCGGTACTGGCCACTCCCCCGCCGTAAGTGTCCCCGTAGTTGCGGATCGCCTCGAAATAGAGCGAGTCGTCGTCGAAGATGTAGCGCATCATATGGAGCACCCACGCCCCCTTCTCATACTCGCACGCCCCGAACAGGTAACCCGGAGGCGGATCGAAGATCGGATAACGGATGGAGTTATCCTCATAGAAGTAGGTGTTGGCAAAGCTCTGCATCCTACCCCGAAATGCCGCATCACCATCGCGGTGCTCGACGTAGAGCGCATCCCCGTATGTAGCGAATCCTTCGTTCAGCCAGATGTGCCGCCAGTCGAGGAGCGTCACCCAGTCGCCCCACCACTGGTGGGCGAGCTCATGTGCTACGATCCAGTCATAGCTGTGTCCACCGTTGACGAGCATGTGGCCGTACGTGGTGCAGGTCTGGTGCTCCATCGCACCCCACCCGTTGAAGATCGGCGCCTCTGCCATGCCATATTTATCGAACGGATAGGGCCCGAAGACGCTGGCAAAGAAATCGACCATGTTGGGCGTATCATCCCAGCTGATCGCCGCGTTGGCTGAATCCCACGGATGAGCATAGTAGATGATCTCCACGCTGTCACCCGGAGCCCTGAAGTGCCAGTCCGACCATACTGCATAGTCGTCGATCGCCAGCGAGATAAGGTAGGTGGCGATGGGGTGGGTCTCTTCATAGGTGTAGACGACATATTGATCCGTCGAACGTACGTCGATGAGCAGACCGTTGGATGCTACGATGTACCCGGGGGGAACCGCTGCCGACATCGTCAGCGTCGCCTTATCCCGGGGTTCGTCGAAGCAGGGGAACCAACGTCTGGCCGCAATCGGTTCATTGAACGTGAACGATACGTCGGAGGTGATGTCGAATCCCCCCACATACGTGCTATAGAGCGGGACCCCATGATAATCGACGCGGACGTCGAACGTGTCCCCCGTCGAGTATGTCGCCCCGAGATCTATCTTGAGCGTGTCATTGAGACGGCTGAAGGCGAGGGTATCCTCTCCGCTCAGGATGCGATCGACCTCGAGCCCCTCCAGGTGGAGGTCGAGACTATCGAGACCATCTTCCTCGCTGGCGGCAGTGATCGTCGCCTGCCCGAACATGGAGTCACCATCGATATCGACCGTGATATCGAGAGCGTAGTGCAGGACATCGTACGCGTGCGTACTCTCGGCCAGAGTGCTGTACGCATCCTGGCCCACCGCGCTCAGGACGCGGCTTTTGCTCTGGCGCAGCAGCTCGTACCCATCATCGTGGGGTGAACCGGAGGGCGTCGAAAGCAAGCCGGCGACCGCCGGATGTGCGAGGGCGATTCCCAGGACTGCGCCCAACATCAGACGTTTCAACAGCATGAGGTCCTCCTCAGTTGACGTGGCCCGGAATGTACACTGCCTTCTATCGCGTGCCATCCTGCCCGATAGTGGCGGAGCTTATGCTAGCACATCACCGCCCGCTTCGTCAACAGAACGCGCAATTTCCTCTTGACCTCACGGCCTTTCTTGTGTATGCTTAAACTCAAGCCGAGGCGTATCGGCCTGAGGGGTGGTGGAGGAAGGTTGTGACGACAGAATCGACCTTTGCTGATCCCAGCGGCAGGCAGACTGGGATTCTTATGTGCCGCCAGCTACCCGCTGCGGGACGACTCGGGACGAGCACGCCGGATCGGAGTTTGGCGAGCCGAGTCCGCCTCCTGCTGGTCGTCCTTCCGCCTCAAGCGCGCGATATACATGGTCAAAGGAGACAAACATCATGAAGACTGTAATGGTCATGGTCTGCGTTGCGGTGACACTCGGACTCTCCGCTCCGGCCGCCTCTGTGGATGGCGCCAGGACGGCTACGTCGCCCTCACTCCCCGAGGTCAACGGGGTCCTCAGAGAGTTGGACGGAGTAGAGGTCCTCACCCTGTGGGGGACATCTTACGAAATGGGATACAGCCACGGATTCCTGCTGGGTCCGAGGATCATGGAGGTGTGGGATAGAGAGCTTGTCCAGGGATACTGGAATCTCTATGCGGAGTATCTCCCGCGGACTCTGGAGGTGGCGGCCATTCCCCCGCATCATCTGAACGAGTTCGAGGGCATGCTCGCAGGGATGACCGACAATCCCGATGTCGAGCTGTACGTACCTCAACTGGGCCGGGAATTCGGAGTCGACGATCTGATCGCCTTGAACTGCTCCTCCTTCCCGCGTTGCGAGGCGATGGCCGTGTGGGGTGACCTGACTGAGGACGGCTCGACGATCGCAGCACGCAACTTCGGGTACGCGGTCGTCCCCTATAGCTACCCGGGCACGACCATGTTGGACAACACGCTCCTCATCGCCTACGACCCGAGCCGGACGGGTGCGCGACGCCACTTCACGGTGGCATGGCCCGGAATCATCGGATGCATCACTGGCATGAATGAGGCGGGAGTGACGCTGTTCATCAACAACGGCGGAGACGGCCAGGATATCCTGCATTCTCCGAATCCGCCGACACCTCATTCAGTCTACCCCTGTCCCCTTGTCATGAGGGAGATACTCGAGGTCGGCAATACCGACGATCCGGTGTACGCAGCCTTCGAGATATTCCAGTCGGTCCGGATCTCCAAGGGGTGGATCGTTACCGTGGCATCGCCGCACACCGGAGGCATCGTCGAGACCGCAGGAGTGATCGAAGCCGACTCAGAAGGGCAGGTGCTCAGGCTTTCCTCGGACGACTACCCTCACAATCCGAACCGCATCTTCGCCTGCAACAGCTACCAGAAGTATCACCACGTCACGTATGACGTCCAATACCGCGCGATGCAGTTGGGGGTCAGGCTCATCTCGCAGGTAGGCGGCTGGAAACTCGGCGATGGTGCCGTTCAGGCTATCATGGCGTTCGGATCGTCGGTCGGCGGCGTCAGCGCCACGCAACACTCCCTCATTCTCCATCCGAACGACCTTACGTTCGATGTCTATATCGCCAAAGTTGTCGAAGGTGTGCTTCGGAACGCGATCTACTGTGTCGCTCACCCATTCGTCTGGTCCGATCTCTGGGTAGGAGATTCCTGAGATAGAGATGGACTGTGCGGATGTGGCAAATGCCGGGGCGACGGCGCAGGTTGCAGAGTGACTGATCTCCTTCCCCGAGAAATGGGTTGACTTTCTCCTCCCGGGACCTAAGATAGGCGACAGCCTGAAGCGGGGAGCACGCCGCCGCGTCGGTGCGTTGCCACGCCGCTGCGCCGGCGCGTTTCCATGCCGTCGTGCTGCACCGCCTTCGGGCGCCTCCACCTTCACTGGGTTCCTTCACCTTCGAATCAGGATATGCTGACACTCCGTCCCTTGGAGACCCGACCGCGGGTGACCTCTCCACTGGTGCCGAGAAAGGGATAGCCGTGTGCCCGACGTATGAGCACCCGCTCTTCACCATGGCGGACAGTTCCTTCGACGATGCCCGAATCGCCATCATCGGCGCTCCCTACGATGGGACAGCGAGCTTCCTCCCCGGTGCACGGCTTGGCCCGCAGGCGATACGGGCGGCGTCCGAAGCCGTGGAAACCTACAGCCCATATCTCGACCTCGATCTCGAGGACGTCCCGTTCTGCGACCGTGGAAATCTCATCTTCGAACAGATGACGCCCGAAGGGGTACACCAGACAGTACGTACGGCAGTCTCCGAATGCCTTACCGCGGGAAAGCGGACGATCGTGCTGGGCGGTGAACATACGGTAACCCTCGGAGCTGTCGAGGCTACGGACAAGGTGCACAAAGATCTCGTCGTCCTCCAGCTCGATGCACATCTCGATCTCCGCGACGCCTATCTGGGCGAGCGGCTCTCCCATGCCACCGTGATGCGGCGGGTGCGGGAGGTCGTCGGCGCTGAGCGACTCATTCACCTCGGCGTCCGCTCCGGGGAACGAGACGAATTCGCCGAAGCCAAGCACGTCTTCCGCTACACGCTTGGCAATCATCTCGCGGCCATGACAAGTATCGTAGGCGGCAGACCTGTGTACCTCACGCTCGACATCGACCTCCTCGATCCGGGAGCGATGCCGGCAACAGGAACACCTGAGCCGGGCGGGCCAGGGTACAGAGAGCTGATCGAATGCGTGCACCATCTCGGCACTTCCCTCCAGGTTGTGGGATCCGACCTCGTAGAGCTCAACCCATTGGCGGCCCCCGCCCGCTGGCCCTCGGTGATGGCGGCCGCGCTGGTGCGCGAGATGATCCTCATCCTCTGGCTGAGCCTCAAGCATTAGAGCCCCGGGACACCTCGAGGATTGACAGGAAGTGACTCATGTGCTAGATTGAGAATCGAAAGGTGCTTGGGCTCCCGCCCGCCATGTACCACGTCACAGAGACGATTCTCTTCGCATCGCTCGCAGGAGTTCTTCTGGTCTCACATGGTAGCGGGCACGTAGACGATGATGGCGTAGTGATAAATGAGGTGATGGCGAACGTAGCCGGCAGAGAGAGCGGGCCCGGCGCTCCCGGCGACCGGAATGAATTCATCGAACTGTACAACCGCTCCCTGCAGGCCATCGACGTCTCGGGATGGATTATCTCCGACGGCGACGCCGATGATCAGATCGAAGCCTGGATGGTCCAGGAACAGGGCGAGATCAACGATCCGGATGCGGTGACCGGGACCACCCAGATTCCATCTCATGGGTACGCAGTCATTCTCGACAGAGAATACGCGGCAACGGACTCGATGAGCGACGACCCCGAACCTTACGACCTCCCTCCCCAGACTGTAGTCCTCACCGTCGGGAATACCACCCTCGGCGACGGGCTCTCCACTACAGACCCGATCTTCCTCTGTCTGCCAGAAAGCCCATGTATCGATACCTACGGCACTCCTGAGATCGATGATGACGGAATACCGTACGATCCGGGCGACGGCATATCGATGGAGCGCCTCGATCCGTGGCTGGGAGACTGCGAAGAGAACTGGGCACCGTCGTCGGCCGCCGCAGGGTCGACACCCGGAGGCGCGAACGCCAGCGCGACCCGGATCGATCTGGCGACAGTTGAGCTCGACGCCGTTCCTCAGCGCGTCGACATCGGGGACGCGGTCACCCTCAAAGCGTACGTCGCCAATCTCGGACGTCAGACAGTAGACGAGTTCTCGGTCTCCTTTTTCCGCGATCTCGATCTTGATTACATCAAGGATAGCGGTGAGGAGATAGCAACGGCCACGCTCCCCGTCAGTCTCGAGCGAGGGGACACGACGGCCGTAGTGCATGAGTGGACTCCCGGAACCGCCGGAGGCACGTGGATCGGCGCCGGGGTCGAATGCACTGGAGACGAGGACAGCACAAACGACGTGGCCTCGACGTTCATCGCCGTAGGGGGCCAGGGAGCGGGAGTCGTTCTCAACGAAATCATGTACCGCCCACTCCCCTCCTGCAGCGAATGGATAGAACTGCTCAACACCCGACCCCAGGAGATCTCCCTCGAAGACTTCAGCATCGAGGACGACGACTCTGCGCGCAGCCATCGACTCCAGTCCGTCTTCCTCGCCAGCGGGGCCTATCTCGTCCTCGTCGACGACTCACTCGAATTCGTTACCGAGCATTCCACTGTCACTCCGATCGCTGTGCCCGACGGCGGACTGCCCAGTCTCGATGATATCGGCGACCTCCTCCGTCTGCGCGACCGAGAGGGCTCTGTGATCGATTCGGTGTGCTACGACCATGATTGGGGGGGAGAGAGAGGTATCTCGTTAGAGCGAGTCAACCCGGCGTTTCCCTCGAACGATCCGCACAACTGGGGTTCGTCCGTGGCACACAAAGGGGCCACGCCCGGCAAACGGAACTCGATATTCCTCAGCCAGATCGCGCCGCGCGCCTCCCTCACCGTCGCCCCGAACCCATTCTCCCCCGACGGCGACGGCCGGGACGATCGGACAGTGATAGCGATCAGACTGCCGAGCACCCGCATGAAGGTACGCCTTCACATCTTCGATCCCGCCGGCCGGCCGGTGCGGAGGCTCCTGGAGCAAGAAGAGACAGGCGGCGAGCACTCTGTCGTATGGGACGGGCGCGCGGACGATGGGCGGCCGCTCCCGGTCGGTATCTATGTCATCTATCTGGAAGGGCTAGACGACGAACGCGGAACAGCAGTGAGGGAGACGTGCACTGTCGTGCTGGCGAAGCGTCTCAAGTGAGCGCACATCAGAACACGGCTCGTCCGACGAGTCGTAACTGGAGAGAAAGACTGAGAGTCCGAGCCCGATGACAGAGATCCGTCCAGCAACCCTCGATGCTCTGGTCCGCAGTCGGTTCCGCGCCGTCCTCACCGGGGCAGGGATTTCGGCCGAGAGCGGAATCCCCACCTTTCGCGGCGAGGATGGACTGTGGCGCAACTACAGGGCAGAGCAACTGGCGACGCCCGAGGCATTCGCTGCCCAGCCGGAGATCGTATGGGAATGGTATAGATGGCGCCGTTCGATCATATCGCAGGCCCAGCCAAATGCCGCCCATCGCGCCCTCGTCGAGCTCGAGCGGTTGTCCCCGGAATTCCTGCTCATCACGCAGAATGTGGATAACCTTCACCGTCGGGCCGGCAGTGAGAGCATAGTGGAACTCCACGGGAATATCTTCGGGGAGCGATGCTCTGAGGAGGGTGTGGTCGTGGAGACGGAGGCCTCTGCCGATGAGAGTCTCAACAGGTGCTCCTGCGGCGCGCTGCTCCGCCCCGACGTGGTCTGGTTCGGTGAGATGTTGCCGCCAGAGGCGTTGGAGCGCGCGTTCAATGCAGCGCGCCGGTGCGATCTGATGCTCGTCGTGGGAACATCGGCGCTGGTACAGCCGGCTGCCTCGATTCCACTCATCGCCAAGGAGTCTGGTGCCTATGTAGTCGAGATCAACAGGGACCCCACACCGATCTCGACTCTGGTCGATGACTCGATACTCGGGCTCGCCGGTGAAGTACTGCCCCAACTCATCGCCCACCTCTCCGCGGATTCCCCGGGCGCCCAGCGCGCCCCGGACAGAAATGAGACACTGCGACATAACGCATCACCGGATGCGGGGGAGTAGGTATGCCTAGAGGATTCAGGAAAAACTTCGCTACGGGGCTGATCGCCATTCTGCCGCTCGCATTGACGGTTCTCGTCCTCTGGTTCTTCATCAGCAAAGTTGGAGATATCTTCGGACGAGCGATCCGTCAGATCCCTCAGCTCGAGCAGCTCCCCAACTTCGTCAACGCACTACTCGGACTCATTGCGATGATCATCCTCATTTATCTCATTGGACTGGTCACTTCGAGCTTCCTCGGGCGCCAGCTGCTACGGTTCGGTGAACTGCTCATCACCAGGCTTCCGCTGATCCGGTCTGTCTACACATCGGCCCGACAGCTGACCGAGACCTTGTTTGTCGACAAGGCGGCGTTCCGAAAGGTGGTGCTCGTCGAATTCCCCCGAAAGGGAATGCTGGGCATCGGATTCGTCACCAGTGACCGAAAGTGGAAGATCAACGATGATCCTCCCCGGTATGCCCAGAATGTCTTTCTCCCGACATGCCCGAATCCCACCTCCGGATGGTATCTCCTCATTCCTGAGGAGGAGATCATCTCCACATCGATGACAGTCGAGTGGGGAATGAAGATCGTCATCTCGGGAGGTATGGTCCTGCCCTACGAGACCGATCTAGATAAATGGAGAATAACCGAGTCTTGAGCGCGATCTTGAAGTTATTGAAATATCTGCCGTTTCCGCGTCGTCGCGTGCCGGCCAGCGAGGACGAGATCAAGGAGATCATCGCTCAGAGCGAGGAGGAAGGGATCATCACCGAGGATGAAGAGGTGATGATTACCAAGATATTCGAGATGGGCGAGACTCCGGTGGAGGTAGTGATGATCCCCCGCGTCGACATGGTGTGCATCGAGGCGGATGCCCCCATTGATGAGGTTCTGCGGCTTTTCCACCACAAGGGGTTCTCCCGGATGCCCGTCTACGACGGGCAGATCGATAATGTCATCGGAATCGTTCACGTGAAGGAGTTACTGCGTTTCTGGGGAAGAGGAGAAGATCTCCGGGCTGTGGAGTTCATCCGGCTCCCCTACTTCATCCCCGAGTCGAAGCGAGTACTGGATGCAATCCGGGAATTCCAGCGGAAGAGAATATCGATAGCGATGGTTATTGATGAGTACGGAGGTATTAGCGGCCTGGTGACTCTGGAAGATCTAATAGAGGAGATCGTCGGTGACCTCCGCGATGAGCTCGATCGTGAGGAGATCGTCTCCAAAGCGCTCGAGGATGGATCATATGTGGTGAACGCGGGAATCGAGCTCGACGAACTCAACATGCTGCTCGGGACGGAGCTCGCAAGAGAGGACCTCCACACGTTGGGGGGCCTGATAGTGAGCAACCTGGAGCGTATCCCCCGACCTGGTGAGAGAGTGATTATCGATAACGTCGTGATCGAGGTGCTCGAAGCGAGCAAACAGAGGGTCTACCGAGTGCGGATCCGGAAAAAGCCGTCCGAATGATCGGCAATCGTACTCAGGACCTTCCGGTCCGCCGTCTCTTGCGTGAGGACGGCGCTTCCTGAGAATCACCGGTGGCAGAATTGGGCTGCTTTGCGACCCAATAGAGGTAACGTCCGCAGTTGATGCACCGAAATAGTTCCTCGTTGCGCTGCTTGCTCACCGAGATATCGGTGGGCAGTCTCATGAAGCATCCATAGCAGACCCCTCCGACCACGGGGGCAACTGCCCTCCCATACCTTGTCTCCAGTCTCCGGTACTCCTGTAACAGGTCGCTGTCGAGCTGCTGTTCGATCTGCCCCTTAGCCGCGGCTACCTCCTCATGACGACTTATGACGAATCCGAAATCGCTCTCCTGCCTGGCTCTGTTGGCGTTCTCCAGCTCCTTCAGCAAAAGGTCGACGTCATGGAGCATAATGAGAAGCTCCAATTGAGGGTGCATATTCCCTTCTCCTGTACGATCACTATGCGATCTTTGCTTCGACTTCGGACAGATACTTGAGGAATGCCACGGCATCATCGATATCGGGATACCCGCCCTGTTTCGTCATCTCCCGTGTCACCTGGGCGATCTTGCCCAGGGTGATCAGGTACTGGTTGGCTGCGTCCTGGGGCGGTGCGACGATGAGGAAGAAATAGTAGACTTTCTTCTTATCGTGGGCCCCGAAATCGATTCCGTTCGCCGACCGTCCTACAGCGAGGGACATCCTGTCGACGACCAGCGATCTGCAATGGGGGATGGCGATCCCATTCCCCACTCCGGTGGACCCGAGTGCTTCTCTCTTCTTCAGGGTAGCGATGAGGATTCTCCTGGCCTTGGCATCGATCGCCAGAAGATTGGTGAGCTCTTCGAGGACTTCGTCCTTGGTACTTGCGGCCAGATTGAGATTGACGCGCTCAGGGGAGAGGCGCTCAAAGATGGACATCAGTCTGCTCCCACGGAACGGTGACAAGCGGCTGTGCCGAGGTGCTTTCATTCACCGATCGGCCCCCAGACTACATGATGGACACATGTCCGTCAAGTGGAAAAATGTCTTCCCGCCAGGTCGCTTTTCGATTGACAGCAACCGTCTATGGGGGTATGCTCCCGAAGGATTCAGCCCTGCATTCTGCCCCTATGTCTGGAGTGGAGAGAGTGATTCGACACATCACACGGCCGCTGGCGGCAACCGTCCTTCTGCTAGTCGGATGTGCCAGCCTTCGTCCTCCTGCACCAGGAGGCGAAGAACGTAATCAGATCGAGACAGCGGCAGAGGCCCGTTTCGATAGAGGGGTCGACTACTACGACGCGAGTCAGTACGAGCGCGCCGTTGTTGAATTCGGCATCATCCTCGAGGAGTACGAAATCTCCGAACGAGCTGACGATGCTGCGTACATGCTGTCCCTCTCCTACTTCGCGCTTGAACGATACGACGGAGCGATCGCATACGCCACACGCATTGGGCGCGACTTCCCGTCAAGTCCGTTCTTCGACGATGCCCTGCTCATCTTGGCGCAGTCGTACGTGGAGGAGGAACGCTATGTACCCGCCGCCACGGCCTATATGGATCTGATCGAGAGGAGTACTGACGAGGTCCTTCTGGAACAGGGAAGGGATGCCCTCCAGCGCCTCATCGAAACCCGTCTCGCGAGATCGGAACTCAGAGAACTCGTGAACCGACCCGCACCGGCGGATGTGCGTGGCTCCCTTCTGTTTAATCTCGGCAGTAAGGAACTATCAGCAGGGCACAGAGAGCGTGGCAGGGCATATCTAGAACGATACCTTCAGCATTATCCCGACGGCGAGTACGCGAGCCGGGCTGAGGCGCTCATCGGCGCGGATCGACCGCCAGCTCTCGTGCAACCGCGTCGAGTCGGTGTACTCGCTCCGCTCACGGGGCGGTACAGCGACTACGGGAAGGCGGTCCGCGAAGGCGTTGAGCTGGCCACCGAGGAGTTCAATCAGGTCAACCGTGCCGCACTATCGCTCATCATCGGTGACACTCATGGGGATCCCGTCGATGCACTCAGGACGGCCCAGCAACTGATCGACGATGAGGGCGTCATCGCGCTCATCGGCCCGGTCCTCAGCAGCTCCACGATAGCCGTGGCCGGTCTTGCCAATGCACGCGGTGTGCCCCTCATCTCGCCCACCGCGACCGAGCAGCGCATCTCTACGATCGGGCAGTATATATTCCAGCTGAACCCGAGCTCTACCGACCAGGGACGGGCTATTGGCGCCTTTGCCACCGAAGAGATGGGACTCCAGAAGCTGGCTATCCTCCATCCCAGTGACACGTACGGATACGGCGTCGCCAGCAGCTTCCGCGAAGGTGTGCGAAGGGGCGGCGGCACCATAGTCGCTGAGGAATCGTATGATCTCGGCACGACCGACTTCAGCGAAAACATACTGAACATCCGTGGCGCCGAGCCGGAGGCGGTTTTTATCCCGGGATTCCCGGACGAGATAATACTCATCGCGCCACAGCTCAGATACTACGATGTGGAAGCCCAACTGCTCGGAAGCGATGGCTGGAATTCCGAACGAGTCGTACTGATGGGTGAGCAGTACGTCGAGGGAGCCGTCTTCGTTGTCCCCCAATCCAACGAAGGACCTTCGATCGCCACCTCCGGGTTCGCCGAGCGTTATCGGCGTCGCTATGGATCGGCAGCAAACGCCACGGCAGCCCTCGGATACGATGCGATGGCTGTGCTCGCGGAATGTCTGGCCTACGGCCCCACCGATCGGGAAGGACTCCGCGTCAGGCTCGAGGAGTTCGGTGCGCGGGCTGGCGCATCCGGCATCGTCACACTGAGAGCTAGAATACGCGATCCCGGGTATCGGTTCTTCATGATCCGAGAGGGCAATATCGTCGAGGTCGAACGGGGCGAAGAAGTGATGCCTGTCGGTAGAGAAGAGGACTAGAGGGAGATAGCGTGTGAGCAAGAACAGCGAGAAGAAGAAGGGGCGGGAACGAACCAAGCCCAAACGAGAGAAGAAGCGGCCCAGGGCAGAGGAACCCCCGTTGGGCTTCACCATGAAGAATTACGCGCTCTTTGCCATCGGCATCGTGGCGATCGGAGCGGGCTTCTTTACCCTCGCCCGAGGTTCGATCACTCTCGCACCCATATTGCTCGTCCTCGGATACTGTGTGCTCATACCTGTAGCCATTCTTCTCAGATGACACCTCATACGTTGACCTACTGTCACGTCCGGGTGTCTATCTCGGCACAAGAGGAATGGCTTCACGTCTCACAACCGCGGAAGTCGGGCGAATAGCTCAGTCTGGAAGAGCGCCTGCCTTACACGCAGGAAGTCACAGGTTCGAGTCCTGTTTCGCCCACCATCTACTGAGGATGAACAGGGTCTGAGGATGGCCTAGATCCTGAGGATGAACCAGATCCTCGGGGTGACCTGAGTCCTCAGGATGACCCGGGTTTGCGGATAACCCCGGTTCTAGGGATGACCCGGGTCCCAGTTGAACGTGTGCGGGCCGTCGGTGGCAGCGGCCTCTAATAGTCTGTGCAGAGGAACATCATGGCTCGGAAGCGCAGAGTCTATGTGCGCCGCGGCGTCGATCCTCATCTCGAAGATCCCTACCTCCGCCGTGGCGGGTATCGAGAGCCCACTGTCTGTCCGACATGCGGACTGGTATTCCACGATAAGAGGTGGCGGAGAGACGACGAGCTATCCCATAAGCTACACCGCAGGAAACAGACACTGCTGCAGAAGTGTCCGGCCTGTCGGAAGATCGAGGATCAATATCCGATGGGGATCGTCACCTTGAGTGGCCACTATCTTCCGGAGCACCTTGAGGATATCCGCAATCTGATCCGAAATGAAGAGCAGCGCGGGGCGGAGAAGAACCCCCTCGAGCGGATCATCAAGATAGAAGAGGGGGAAAGGATGCTGGTTGTGCAGACAACCACTGAGAGCCTCGCGCTCAGAATCGGACGGATCGTCTTTCGAGCACACAGGGGAAGCATCGACTACAAATTCAGCGATAGAGAGAAACTCGTCAGGATCGATTGGCACCGTGACTGACGCTCGCAGCCTCGCGGGCCGGATCCGCCAGCAGGCCTGCCCGGAGTGCTGTTGGCGCCCAGCGCGGCGTGCTGTGGGCGCTCTGTCCGGAGTGTTCTGGGTGCCCTTCCCGGAGTGCTGTGGGCGATCTCGCCGGAGTGGTGTGGGCGCCCTCGCCGGAGTGGTGTGGTGGCCTCGCCGGAGTGGTGTGGGCTCCCTTCCCGGAGTCCTCGGGTGCCCTTCCCGGAGCCCTTCGGGTGCCGGGCCCAGAGGCAGCCTCTGCCCCCTGAGACCGATCGGTGTCCGCTCCTGAATGGGGCAGTTCGCGCGCGGAGGACGCACGGTGTCGGCGATTCCGTATCCTACAGCTTCGCGGCAGGTTACACGGCTCCCTCGGCGTCAATCGAGGGCATCGCCGCAGCCAAAAAATCCTTGACAACGTGGCCTCCCCCCGGTTATATTGGCACACGGGAATTGCAGAAGATTTGGAGCGATCCCTCGGTATCTGGAGTAGTAATTCTACACGTTCGATAGCTGGCCAGCCAGATCGGAATGGTTTGTCGGCTTTCCTTTACTTTGTACGTTCAGTGGTTGTACTCTTACCAGCACCTTTAGACTCGTTCACACACGGACGGGGACTCGATCGAAGTCCCCAGAACTGACAACCTCTATCCAGGGAGGGCAGAGGCGATGAAGGTTAAACCGCTTGCTGACCGCGTGTTAGTGAAGCGCATCGAAGAGGAGGAAACCAAAAAGGGAGGTATCATCATACCCGACACTGCCAAGGAGAAGCCGCAGCAGGGCAAGGTCGTAGAGATCGGCGCCGGCAGGCTCGATGAAAAGGGTAAACGTGTGCCCATGGAGATCAAGAAGGGCGACCGAGTCCTCTTCGGGAAATACGCAGGCACTGAGGTGACGATAGATGATGAAGAGTACATCATCATGCGCGAGGACGACATTCTCGGCATCATCAAGTAATCCCCACCACGATGCCCGGCCCAGGTGTGGCGTCCAACTGGGGAGCTAAATGAACGCAGCGAGTGGAGGGAGAACGATGGCTGCAAAAGACATAAAGTTTGCTGAGGAAGCACGGCGAGCGGTCCAGAGGGGCGTTGACAAACTTTCCGAAGCAGTGAAAGTCACGCTCGGCCCCAAGGGTCGTAATGTTGTGCTCGACAAGAAATTCGGATCGCCGACAGTGACCAAAGACGGAGTCACGGTGGCGAAGGAGATCGAGCTCGAGGAGCCGTTCGAAAACATGGGCGCACAGATGGTCCGCGAGGTCGCCTCGAAGACGAGCGAAGTCGCCGGCGACGGGACGACCACCGCGACAGTCCTGGCCCAGGCCATCTATCGGGAAGGCCTCAAGAACGTCACCGCGGGCGCCAATCCGATGGGACTGAAGCGCGGTATCGAGAAGGCGGTTGACGTTGCGATCGAGGAGCTGAAAAAGATCTCCAAGCCTACAAAGGGCAAGACCGAGATCGCGCAGGTGGCGACGATCTCAGCGAACAATGATCAGGCCATCGGCGACCTGATCGCAGACGCAATGGAGAAAGTGGGAAAGGATGGCGTCATCACCGTCGAGGAGGCGAAGGCGATGGAGACCACCCTCGAGGTGGTCGAGGGGATGCAGTTCGATCGGGGCTACATCTCGCCCTATTTCGTCACAAACGCCGAGCGCATGGAGACGGTGATCGAGGACGCGTACATACTCATCTACGACAAGAAGATCAGCGCGATGAAGGATCTTCTCCCCCTGCTGGAGAAGATCGCTCAGCGGGCCAGGCCTCTGCTCATCATCGCCGAGGATGTGGAGGGCGAAGCCCTCGCCACGCTTGTTGTCAACAAGCTCCGTGGCACGCTATCGACGGCAGCTGTGAAGGCTCCTGGCTATGGCGAACGGCGGAAGGCGATGCTCGAGGACATCGCGACCCTGACAGCCGGTCGGCTCATCTCAGAAGACCTCGGGATCAAGCTCGAGAGCGTCAACCTCGCCGATCTCGGCACGGCCAAGCGAATCACGATCGACAAGGACAACACGACGATCATCGGCGGTGCAGGGAAGAAAGCGGACATATCGGCGCGCATCTCCCAGATCCGCCTCCAGATCGAGGAGACGACATCGGACTACGATCGCGAGAAGCTCCAGGAGCGGCTCGCCAAGCTCGCGGGCGGTGTCGCCGTAATCAACGTCGGCGCGGCCACCGAGACCGAGATGAAAGAGAAGAAAGCCAGAGTC
>LJUI01000098.1 GCA_001303705.1 candidate division TA06 bacterium SM23_40 | reverse complement strand
GTCATGGGAGGCCCTCCTTTAGATGTATGTCGATAAACATGCATTAGAAAGGGCAGCCCAAAAGAATGCAACAAAAATCTACCCACAATCACAATCCGCACCCGCAATACACTCTATGTTGATCGAAAAACTGATTTCGGGTAGTATGGGGGCCGAAGCATCAGCTTGAAAGGAGGCCCACAATGAAGAGTCACATGTGGTCTATTCTGGCCGTTCTAGTCTGTGTCGGTCTTGCGTGGACCATCAGGGCAGAAGAGGGCGATGTGCCGGTCGAGGAAGGAGGAGAGATGCCGACGAATCCGATCGTCTTCTGGGAGATCGCATCCCATGATGCCGAGAAATCAGTCGATTTCTTGAGGGAAGTATTTGACTGGAATATCGAGTTCGACGAAAGGGTGGGCTTCTACATCGTGTCAACCGGCCAACCTGCATCAGGACTCGCTGGTGGAGTATTCACCCTGAAAAAGGCGAGATTGCCATTTCTCACGATCTACATACAAGTTGATGACATCGATTCGAAGGTGAAGCAGATCGAGAAGTTTGGTGGTCATATCGTTGAACCGCCCTCAGAGATACCAGGTGGTTCCCGCATTTGCCTTTTCAATGAACCGTCGGGCGTCACGCTGGCCATGATAGAGAGAGCGGCGGGCAACTAAATGAATCCGTTGACAAGACCTCCCACATTTTGCCGGCGTCCCCCTTCACCACACAGCGGAAGTAGATTCGAGGCATGGTTACCCACATACGGCAGCTGCCGCACTCAGATATCAGCAGACTCGTAGAGATCGATCGATCTGAGCACGTAACGCTCGAGTACGTGTACAAAGACAGGAGCCTGCACGCACGGAAGATCGATTGTCACGTTCCGAACTGGTCTCGGGATCCTTCTCAAGCACACAGTATCCATCGTCTGATCCGACAGTTCACGCCTGTCCTGGAGGAGGGCGGCGCGCTTCTCGGGGCGTTTGTGGAAGATAAGCTTGTAGGACTGGCAATTTTGCGCTATGACCTGGAGCCAGGGATGTCACAGCTGGCATTATTGCATGTCAGCGATGGGTATCGTAGGCAAGGGATCGGTGCGGAGTTGACGGAGGAGATGATCCGAATGGCAAAGGAGAGGGGTTCAACGATGATGTATGTTTCCGCCACACCCTCCGAGTCAGCGGTGGGTTTCTACCTGAGTCAGGGGTTCGAGCTCGCCGCGAAAGTGAATGGAGAGCTCTATGCACTGGAACCCGACGATATCCATATGACGAAAGTTATATAATGGACACGAGGGCAGATGGAGGTCTCGCAGTGCTTTTCGAACATCAAGGCAAACGCCCGGATATCCACAAATCAGCCCATGTGGCTGCGACAGCAGTGGTCTGCGGAGACGTCACCGTCGGCGCTGACAGCTACGTTGCTTTTGGCGCCGTACTGGTAGCTGAAGGCGGGTCTGTTGTCATCGGTTCCCAGTGTGTCGTCATGGAGAATGCGGTCATCCGGGGGACCCGTCGCTACCACGCTCAGGTGGGCAGCAACGTTCTAGTCGGCCCCCGCGCCTACCTGAGCGGCTGCACCATAGAAGATGACGTGTTCCTGGCAACGGGTGTGACGGTCTTCAACGGGGCGCGGATCGGCGCGCGGTCTGAGGTAAGGATCAACGGAGTTGTTCACTTGAAGACGATACTTCCCGAAGATAGTGTAGTACCTATCGGATGGGTGGCGGTGGGCGATCCGGTCGCGATCCTTCCTCCGGGACGCCACGATGAGATCTGGGCTGTTCAGGAGTCTCTGGATTTTCCTCGAGAGATATTCGGTCTGGAGCGGGCACCCGCTGGGCAATCGATAATGCCCGAGCTCACGCGCCGGTACGCCAGATTCCTGAAGAGACACAAAGACGATCGCCTTCTGGATTAGGGCTCGTCGGTCTGGCAGATAGGGCGGTTAACCTTCAGAACTCATCACCGTCCCTCTTCGAGGGATGTAGAGCGCGGGCGGCGTGAGCGTGAGGAACGGTAACCTTCAGAACCTACCAACGTCCCCGTTGTGAGGAGTGCTTCTATGGCAGACGAAAGGGGCAGTGACACATACACAGACAAGCTCTATCTGTCCGATTTCTTGAGGGAGCCGGTCATTCGTAGGGCGATCGAGGCACTGCAGCTTCCTTCTGGGAGCCAGGGACTCGATGCGGGATGCGGGATTGGGAGTCACGCTCTGTTGTTGGCGGATGCGGTGTCACCAGCTGGCCACGTCACTGGCCTCGACATATCGCCTGATTTCTTGGCTCGGGCGGAGGAGACCGCCGGAAAGTCTGGGCTGTCGGAACGTGTGTCGTTCCAGAAGGGAGACGTGAAGGAACTCCCTTTCGACGATAATAGCTTTGACTGGATATGGAGTGTTGACTGCGTGGGCTACCCGGCGGGAGAGTCTGTATCCCTGCTGGACGAGCTCGTGCGGGTGACAAAGCCCGGCGGCACGGTGGCCATCCTCGGCTGGTCTTCTCAGCAACTACTCCCGGGGTACGCCCTATTGGAGGCCCGGCTGAATGCGGCCTGTTCCGGGATCGCTCCTTTTGTCAGGGGGAGGAGGCCGGAGTTGCACTTCCCGCGGGCATTGGGGTGGTTCCGTGGAGCGGGCTTCGAGGAACCTACGGTCCAGACCTTCGTGGGCGACGTTCACGCGCCGCTAACTGATGAAGTCCGCAGTGCCTTGGTGTCACTCTTCGATATGTGCTGGCCGGGAGCGCAGTCAGATTTGACGCAAGAAGACTGGGCAGCGTATCAGCGTCTCAGTCAACCAGAGTCACCGGACTTCATTCTGAATCTTCCCGACTACTACGCATTCTTCACTTATTCAATGTTTTGTGGTAAGAAAGCCAAATAGCTGTTGGAGATGGTGTCGAAACTGCCTGCTGGTGGGTGAGATTCGGTTCTCGGAAGAATGGCGGATCATATAACCGTCAATATCTACTAACGTCCCTGAAGCCAGGACGTCCTTCTTCTCGGGATCTGGAGCACGGGCGGCGCGAGCGCGAGGAACGACAACCTTCTGAACCTACCAACGTCCCCGAAGGCGTCCCCGAATGGTCGGCGGATGGGTTTTGGAGCAGGGAAGGAGGACCAGAGATGCTCAAGTCAAGGTCAAAGACGTTGTCAGTCCTTATGCTCGTCTTTTTCGTTGCTGGCTGTGCGAACTGGGAGGCCACCGAGAGATCTGATTCAGAACAGGTCTATTTCAGAGAGACAGTAATCGCCGGAGGCCCTGATCAGTTCATGGAGGTCCGGCATGTCGTAATCAAGGGCTCCAACTACGCTATCGGGAAGAAGATCGCGGAGATCGCGCAGGATGTTGGCGTTCGAATGACTCCGTACGGTGACCGGACGAGAAACGGAGTGCAACGTGAGTACATCACCAGGAACTACCCGATACTCTATGAACGGATGAAAGGAGTTGCCGACGCCTACGGCCTGGACATCCGGGACGATGGCTACGACTTCTCGGCGCTCTCTCAGTATCCGAGTAATGTGTGGGGTTGCTCAGCCGTATTCTTCCCGGGTGCATTCACGAAGGGCGGGCGAGGTATCTTGAGCCGGAACTACGACTTCACTACAGGGACACTGCAAGGGAGGCGTCCGGGCGAGAACGAGATGGCGGCGATGTCGCGACCGTATATCTTCGAATTGTACCCCGAAGAGGGCTATGCATCCCTTTCTCTGTGTGCTTTTGACCTGTTGGGTGGGGTGTTGGATGGAGTGAACTCGGAAGGGCTGGTTGTTGCCGTTCTGGCCGAGGAAGAGACGATGCTGGAATACGGCCTGGATAGATCTCAAGGGGTCGGCACGCACGAGCTCTTGTGTCTGCGGTACCTGCTGGACAATTGCAGCGATGTGGAGGAGGCAAAAGAGGCGATGTTGGGCCTGAAGCACTACTACTCGTTTATACCCTGCCACTATATCATTGCCGACGAGAGCGGTGAGTCATTTGTGTTCGAATTCTCATCTTCACGTAATTCGACTGCCATTGTTGATGGAGAAGGGCCACAATGTGTGACAAATCATCTCCTCTCTAGCTATGAATCGATTGAACAGCTCCCGCAGGAGGCACGAACAGACAGCTATGATAGATACAGGACAATGCATGCATCGATCGTAGGCAGGCAGCAATTCGATATCGGGGAGATGAAGGTCATTAACTCGAGTGTTGCCTATACCGGGACAGGGTTTGATCATCCGGACTATGCCCCGGGTAGAACGCTCTGGCATGCACTGTACGATACCCAGAGGAGGAGTCTGAGCGTGAAGTTCTATTTGGGTGAGGGGCCAGACCCACTGGACGAGAGGGGGAAGTTGATCGATTACTCCGACTATCTCGAATTCCGACTGAAGACTGATGACTGAAGTAAGAAGAGAAATTACGGGTGTTGCTGCTTGGTCAGTCCTTGGGATCACAGATCGTATTCCGTGGGCACGTAGGGGGAGTGTCTGATGGGCGTTGCCCGATACCTTTCAAGGGGACAAGGGGCCCAGGAATGAAAGTCGGTGAGACGCTAGTGAGCACCCCTGGGGGCGCTCACATTGCTTGATACGGTAACATACAGGGGATGGACTGATTGGAGGGGAACGTAGCCAGTTATGTGATGGGCACCTGAAGGTGATCGAAACACTGACCTGGCGGGTCCAAATTGCTTCATTGAATAGCGTAGAAGACGGATGATCGCGAAAGATATGGCTGCCGCATTGAGACTTCTTGAATAGCCATGGGGAGTACCATCTCCTCCTCAGCTCTGACTATCACCTACTGCAATACGTTCAGGGCCTCCGATTGTGTGTTTCTTGACGAACTGACGTCGTTTGCATCCCTGGAGCAAGAGCGGAGATAACGTTCAGAACCTACCAACGACCCCGCCCCCAGCCTCTCTAGGTTGGCAGCTCGCAGCCCGCAAAGCATCTGGATCTGCCTTTTCTTGTTGCACTTGAGCCGCATACATCAGCGCTACGCATCGACGGCAGACGGGAATGTCAAGCTTGCGCCGCAAGAGATGGAGACGGCGCGCCTTCTTCAATGCCGGACATCTCCAGGCATCCGCTATCGAGTCCGTGTTCGCATTGGTGCTCAAGAGCGATGTGTTCGAGTCACGAAGACAGCAGGCAGACATCATTCCATTGTGGTAGACTAGTAATCCTTTCCAAAGGGCCGTACAGGGAGCCATCAGCTGAGGCTGACGACGAACGGACGCATATTCGGACGCCTCTAGCTGAGATACAATGGGTTCTGCATCCCTGATTGGCGCCCAAGTGATCAGGGTGCCGATCTTGATCTCGTCATATTCACTGAGACGCCCCTGCCAGTATTCGGTGAACGCATCCACTTCGTGCTGAGTGTCGGGAGTCACGATCATACGTACCAGGATCCGAGGTTTGCGTGTGCCAGCTCTGGCCCTCAGCTCAATCAGCCTATGGATATTCCCCAGAACCTGCTCGAAATTGGCGCCAACTCTCATTGCTTCGTAGGTCTCTTTGGAGGCGCCATCGACTGCCACCAGAACCTGCTCGACGCCGAGATCGACCAAGAGCGAGGCTTTGTCACGGTTGAGGAGTGTGCCGTTAGTGACTACGAGCATTGGGCTTACGCCAGCTCGCTTGGCATAGACAACATACTCTTCCCACTTCGGATGAAGCATTGACTCTCCACGCCCACATAGAATAAGAAGTACCCCTCTGTGACAGCTAATCTGGTCAACGATATTACGGAATAGATGCTCATCCATGAAGCCGCGCCCTAGCGGCATCGCCTGGTGAAGACACATGGGACACTTCAGATTGCAATCCACTGTAAGCTCCGCATCTACAAACGGAGGATACGCAATGATTCTTTCCCAAGGTAGCCAGGATAGCAATCTCCCAGCCCACTGCTCGCCGAAAAGGAGTCGTCCCACGTGGCGAGGCTGTGGCCTCGCCACGACCCGCCAAAACAGATTTCGTGTTCGCATGAAACTACTGGAGATATTCCTTGTCTTGATACGCGCCATCCTCATCCCCCGGGGCAAGACTCACTTAAGCCCACTGTCCTTACTTGATTGTATCGCTCCGATACCGTGCGCTACAAGTAGCCCATATCTCTCAGATTCCTCTCGATTTCCCTTCTCTCGCCTCCTGCTATCTCCGATGGTGCCGAGGATAGCTCTTCGAAGTCCAGAGAGCGTATTTCGCGCAACGCTCGTCCTAGGCTCAGGGCTATTTCCTCCTCGCTACCTATGAGATTGCACTCTTCCACAGGGTCCTTCTCGAGATTGTAAAGCTCTGACGTGCCCGGCACAGATTTGTCAATGATGAGCTTCCATTCTGGTGTCCTGATAGCGACATGTCTCCCTGTTTCAAGATACACAGGCCTATCTGGAAAGGGCTTGCCTTCGACGAATGGCATAAGACTCCTTCCGTGGATTCTCTGATCTAGTCTGTCGTAAAGGCCTACGGCATCGAGTATGGTGGGCAGAATATCTACTTGTGATATCTGGCTAGAGATTATCATGCCTTCAGGGAAGATACCTTTTCCTATTGCGATTAAAGGAACTCTCACCAGGAAATCTAACAGAAAGTCACCATGAGCGACCCACCCAATAGTGCGGTTTCGGAGGCGTGGAGTCGCGAACCTTCTTCTGAGGTACCTTAACTTGCCCAAGATATGGACCCTCGCATTCAGGAATCTGCCCGCTTTGGTGAAGAACAGTGGCCTGAGCAGAAGGGGAGGGAAAGCGAGATTTTCTCCATGGTCTCCATGAATGAGAAGAATCGTCTCATTGAAGTCAAGTAGGTCAAAAAGTTCTTGCAGATGATGGTCCAGACAGGAAATTGCCCTCTCATATCGGTTCCGGCCATACTCATATCGATTAAACGATCTCGGGACTACTCTGGGTAAGTGGACATCCCAGAGATGCAGGAAGAGGAACCATGGTTCTTTCAGTTTGCGATTCCGGATGGTCTCTTTGAGTCGCCCTCCCCAATCTGTGTATATCGTCTCTCTCCTCCAATCTCTGTGGGAATATTCCTCAAATCCTCTAACCAATCCCACGTATTCAGCGAGAGGTCCTGTGACCATCGCATATGTATGGTATCCGCTTCTTCGTAGGATCTCTTGCAGCGTTATGCACTTAGGGTTAAGGACAAGGGGCTCCAGCAAGCCCTCAACATCGGCGAGGTTCGCGATGACACCATGGACAAATGGATAGAGGCCTGTCAACATACTGGATACCGTTGTGAGGGTGACACTCCCAACCGATATGGCTTGGGTGAAGCTTGTGCCCTGGCTTTTCAGATAATCGATGGTAGGCGTTTTTACGGGCCTGTCCTCTCCGAAGCACATATCAGCTCTCAAGGTATCGATGACCAGAAACAAGATGTTTCTTTGTTTGCACATTTCAGTTCTACCCCACGGCTGCAGAGCGACACGAGGTCTGTTGGCTGCCTCTCGCACGGAGGTGCTGTCACTTCCTGAAGGACGACAATAGAAGAAGACGAGTTCGAATCCCTGTGCCCTGCTGGAGACTCGGGTACCTCATCAGGAGACCACGGAAAAAGCCCGATATGCACAGGCACCGGGCTGAGCCCACCTCAATCCCTGATATATTCTCACATCTTTGTCAGGTGGGTCAAGCTAAATGTCGACAAAACCTGGGATCTATCAGAGCATTGCGCAGAAAGCCCTTTGACATTGTCGCCAAAGGGCTCGAAACTCACAACTGGCGGGCCCGACCGGATTTGAACCGGCGCTCTCCGGCTTGACAGGCCGGCGTGTTAAACCAGGCTACACTACGGGCCCTAACGGTGACATTGATGAAACGATATGACAAGGGGCAAGAATAAGGCGAAGGCTGCAGACGCGCCGCCGCGACCTTCGCCGCCTCCCGTAAGGTACTCGATCGCCGAGAAGTTGTCAAGCCAAAACCCATATCGTGGCTCGATGGTAGTGCCCCGGGGCATTGGCCAGCACTGAGACGTATCTACTTCTTCCGGGTCTTTCTCTTCGACCCCTTCGCCCTGTCGGCAGGCGATTCGACCTTACGGGTTGTGCTCCTCTCCGTGGCTTCTCCTCCGGTTTCCGAGCGTTCGGCTGTTTTTGTATCACCGGCCGCCGGAGCGAGGTCCTGCTTCTCCCGGTTGCGATATTCGCTCGATCTGTAGTCAGTCGCGTAGAACCCCGGTCCCTTGAACAGGATCCCGGCTCCCGCCCCGATCAGACGATCCACCCGGCCCTTGCAGATGGGGCAACGCTTGAGTGGAGGATCGGTGATGTTCTGGAACTCCTCGAAGTCGTACCCGCATTTGCGACACTTGTATTCATACGTTGGCATGGGTCAATCCCTGGCATCGGTGTTCGGAGATCGCCGAAGTTGCGCCGGCCGCTTCGTCTTCGATCGAGCTCGATTGGGGGCAGTGTACCTGGCCGCGTCTGATGCGGCCGGATGGGTTGGAACGGGGGCGGCAGCCAACACGATGCAACACAACGTCTCTCCCACCTGATCCATGGCTGCAGCCCGCGGCATATGTCACGTTCTGCCGGGCAATCTGTCCAAAGCGTTCTGCCTGGCCGGACGTGTTCGCTCGACGGATCCGGACGCGAACAGGCTGTTGCGCGACGGACCTGCTTCGGCTGGCCGGCCTGCTCCGGGCTGTGACCCTCCTCCGCGCGGCGACCCTGCTCCATGTGACGACCCTGCCGCGAGCGGCGACCCTGCCTCACTCGACGAACGCACCTCGCCCGGAACCGCCCCGCCCTGCTGGCGCCCGATTAGTACATGTCTAGTACATGTCACCGTATCCGCCAGGAGGGCCGGCCGGCATCTTTTCCTTCTTCTCCGGAATCTCGGCCACGAGCGCCTCGGTCGTTATAAGGAGCCCCGCGATGCTGGCGGCATTCTGCAGCGCAATCCTCGTCACCTTCGTGGGATCGATTACGCCGGCCCCGAACATATCCTCGTACTCCTCATTGTTCAGATTGAAGCCGACGTTCGTCTTCTCCTTCTTCAGGCGCTCCACGACCACGGAACCTTCAAGCCCGGCATTCTCCACCAGCTGACGCGAGGGCTCTTCGAGCGCGCGCCTCACGATCATCATACCGACCTTCTCATCGCCCTCGAGCTTGGTCAGCTTGTCGAGCGCGGGAATGGCGCGGAGGAACGCGACACCGCCGCCCGGCACGATACCTTCCTCGACCGCGGCTCGGGTGGCATGAAGAGCGTCCTCGACTCTGGCTTTCTTCTCTTTCATCTCGGTCTCGGTGGCCGCGCCGACGTTGATTACGGCGACA
>LJUI01000097.1 GCA_001303705.1 candidate division TA06 bacterium SM23_40 | reverse complement strand
GGATTGGCTTCATCCAGTGCGTCGGCTCCCGTGATATCTATGCCGGCGCTCCCTTCTGCTCCACGGTCTGCTGCCAGGCCATGATCAGACAGGTAAGGGAGCTCTGCGCCAAGATCTCCTCGGCGGAAGTGGTCGTCTTCCATCGTGATATCCGCCCCCTGGGGAGAGAGGGCGAGCGGTCGCTGGCGCTGCTCGAGAGTGATCCAAGGGTGCGATTCATCCCTGTGGATTCCGTGGAGGTGTGCGAGGACGGCGCCAGTGGCCATGTGGACGTCCGTTATAAGCATCGCGAGAGGGAAGAGACGGATCGGTTCGACCTGGTCGTGCTCTCGACTGGTGTGCGGGGGCCGAGGGGGGCGGCCGAGCTGGCGCGGCGATCGGGGATCAAGGTGACGAGGCAGGGCTTTGCCGTTCGCGATGGCGATGCCTCACTCTGCTCCTCGCGCGAGGGCGTATTCGCCGTTGGCTCGTTCGCCGGGCCGATGGGGATCGGAATCGCGGTGAGTGAGGGTATCGGAGGAGCACTCGCTGCAGCGAGGGCTGCGGGGTTGACGGCGACCGGCATAGAAGCCGGTGGGCCGGTCGATGGTGGAGAGCGAAGCGTGGAGAGCGAGTCTGCGCCAGCGGGGTCCGGGGGAGGGGAGGGGATCGAAGTCCTTATCTGTCGCCAGGGGCTGGAGCGGTATAGCCGGAAGGAGATCGATGATCTGGCAGATCGGTGCGGGGCTCTTCCCGCTGTCTCTCGGGTGATGGTGTCGGCCGCAGCCTGCATAGGGACAGAGCGATGTGAGCCGGAGCAGCAGGGCGCGGTGCCCTCGCGATTGGTGGTGGTCGGGTGCCGACCAAGGAGTCACTATCTTCTTCTCTCTCACGTGGCCTGCGATCTGGGGATCGATCCGACGCGGCTCAGCATAGTAAGCTCCGGCGATCGGGAGGAGAGAGGGCCGGCGGACCTCGCAGATGAGGTCGAGCAAGTCATCAAAGGTACGGACCGAGAGGCCGGGGCCGAGGAGCAAGGGGCTGAGCGCACCCCGCGGGTCCTTGTCATCGGCGGCGGAGCAGCAGGGTGTGTTGCGTCACTCGAGGTTGCGTCGTTCGGCTTCGAGGTCGACCTCGTGGAGAGCGGTGAGAACCTGGGGACGGATCTCGATCGTCTCCAGGCTGTGGGATGGGAGAATGGGGATGGAGACTGGATCGCCGGGCTTGCGGCCCGCGTGGAGTCAGAAGTATTAATCCATGTTCACCTCTCGTCGCGCATTGCATCCTGCGACCGGAGGGACAGTGGATTCACGAGCACCCTCATCGACGGACAGGGGAGGGAGACCGTTCTGGAGCACGGTGCCATCATCGTGAGCGGGAAGGGGCAAGAATACCGGCCAGCCCTGTATCGATACGGAGAAGACCCTCTGGTAGCAACTCAGGTCGAGTTCTCCCGGCGGCTCTCTCAGATCGGACAGACCTTCGGCACCGTCGTCATGATCCAGTGTGTCGGCTCACGCTGTGGAGAACGGCCCTATTGCAGCAGCATCTGCTGCGACGTTGCGCTGCGGGATGCTCTCAGGGTGCGGACGCTCGATCCGGAGGGAAAGGTTTACATCCTTCACCAGGGCCTGAGAACATACGGGTTCGGAGAGGAGCAGCTGTATCAGGCTGAGGAGGCGGGGGTCGAGTTCGTCAGATTTGCCGGGATGCCCACCCTCGTCGACAGTGAGCGGCTCACGATCGAGGTGCGTGACACCGGGACAGATGAGCCGATCCGGTTGGAGCCGGATGTGCTCGTGCTCGCTGCAGGCGTTGCCTCAGCAGCGGAGAACCGCGAGCTCGCTGCCGCATTCGGTCTGGATCTGGACGATGATGGATTCCTCACCGTGCCGGATCCCGGTCTATCGCCGGTCGATCTGCCTGTCAAAGGGATGTTTGTGTGTGGACTCGCCCATGAACCGCTTCCACTTACACATCAGATCGCCGAGGCGAGGGCCGCTTCCGGCAGGGCGTGCAGCTTGCTCCTCGCCAGCAAAAGGGCTTGACAGACGCCCTCCGTACCGCTAGCATCGGCAAGTAGTATTTGGCGCATGTCGGGTTCTTCCCAATGATAATTGATATTCACGATCTGGATGCCGGCGAGATCGCCTTCGACTTCAGGGCCGATCCTTGCGAGGTGGGGATTGGAGGGGGCGACGAACGCATCGCCGGCGAGATAGAGATACGCGGGTCGGTGGCCAAGGGTGGCGAGGGAGTCCAGCTCAAAGGGGTGGTTTCTTTCGTCGCCGAACTCGTATGTAGTCGGTGTCTGGAGAGGTTCGAGCGGCCCTTCCAGACACGGCTGAACGTGAGACTGGTACCCGAACTCTCTCGGATCGCGCTGCCTCGGGAGGCCACACTCCACAGAGACGACCTGGATCTGGCCTCCTATGATGGCCACACGGTTGAGGTGAACCCATTCGTACGGGATGCGGTGCTGCTCGCCCTGCCCCTCCGGTCCCTCTGTCATGAAAGTTGTCGCGGACTCTGTCTTCGTTGTGGGCAGAACCTCAACCGCGGCATCTGCGACTGCTCTGCCACTGCCGTCGATCCTCGCTGGGCGAAGCTGGACGATATAAAGCGCAATGGGAAAACGAAGGAGTAGATAATGCCCGTCCCGAAACGTAGACACTCGCATTCGCGATCCAGAAAGCGAAGGGCGAACTGGAAGATTGAGCCGCCTGCACTTACGATATGCTCTCACTGTCATCAGCCGAAGCTGCCGCATCGGGTCTGTCCCAATTGCGGATACTATGATGATAAAGAGGTTATAGCTCCCGAGACGGAGTAGATGGTAGGTGCCGTGCGATGCGAATCGCTGTTGACTTGATGGGTGGAGATAGATCTCCTCGCGAGCTGACCGACGGAGCACTTGGTGCGGTGCGGCAGGCGGGGGGACGGTTTGAGACAGTGCTCCTCGGGGATTCCGCCGCTATCGACGGCGCGCTCGAGAAGGCCAGGGGTGCCGGACTATCGGTTTCGGCGGTCGAGGCCCCTGACGTGGTGGAGATGCACGAGAGTCCGGCGGCGGCGATTCGGAAGAAGAAGAATTCGGCCATCGCAGTCGGCATGCGGATGCAGAAGGCAGGAGAGGTATCGGCCTTCGTAAGCGCCGGGAATACGGGCGCGATCATGGCGTACGCACTGACGACACTGGGGAGATTGAGAGGGGTCTTGAGACCAGCCATCGCTGCACTTCTCCCCAGCGAGACAGGTTTCACCCTCCTCCTCGATGTCGGCGCCAACTCTGACTGCAAACCCACGCATCTCTCTCAGTTCGCTCTTATGGGCGACATATACATGAAGTCGGTACTCAACCTCGAACGGCCGAGAGTAGGGCTTCTGAGTATCGGCGAGGAGCGGTCAAAGGGGAATGAGCTGACGCTCAAAGCCCACGAACTCATCAGAGCGAGCGGCGTGGAATTCGTGGGTAATATAGAAGGTCGAGAGATCATGATGGGTGGGGTGGATGTGGTAGTGTGCGACGGGTTCGTCGGCAATGTGATTCTCAAGTTCGGTGAGAGCATCATCGACATCTTTGCCCGCTCCATCCGGGAGATGGCGGAGCGGGATGTCCGGTCGAGACTGGGGAGTTTGCTGTTGGCGCCCGGATTCCGCGGACTGAGGAGGCGACTCGACTACGAGGAATATGGCGGCGCACCTCTTCTTGGGGTCGATGGAGTAGTGATCATCTGTCACGGCACATCCACAGCGAAGGCGATCAGAAATGCAATAGGCGTGGCAGAACGGTTCGTGGCTCAGGGTGTTAATCAGAGGATAAAGAGGGAGCTGCTGAAACAGAGTGAAGAGAGAGTCCAGAAATGCTAAAGGGGCGCGGGTAGTCGGCCTCGGGTCTGCCGCTCCTGAAGGTGTTATGACCAATTTCGATCTCGAGAAGATGGTCGAGACGAGCGATGAGTGGATCCGGGCGAGGACCGGGATCAGGGAGCGCCGCATTGCCGACGAGAAGACCGCGACATCCGATCTCTCCTATCTCGCTGCCCGGAAGGCAATGGAGGCGGCAGGCGTCAGCGCCCGGGAGCTCGACGGCATCATCGTCGCCACGGCCACTCCCGATATGCTCTTCCCTGCGACTGCCTGTCTGCTTCAAGATAGGCTCGGTGCCAGGAATGTGGCGGCATTCGACCTGGAGGCAGGATGCTCGGGATTCATCTACGGAATGGCGATTGGCGACGGGATGATCGCCGCGGGCCTGGGGGAGACCATTCTCGTCGTGGGAGCCGATACCTTATCGAAGGTGACCGACTGGGATGACCGGGGCACGTGCGTGCTGCTCGCTGACGGGGCCGGCGCGATCGTGCTGAAGCCGTCGAATGGACCAAGTGGCATACTGTCGACGCACCTCGCGAGCGACGGCTCCCTGGGGCCGCTTCTCTGTCAGCCGGCTGGAGGTTCAAGGCGTCCGGCCACGACGGAGACTGTCCAAGAAGGACTCCACTACCTCAAGATGAAGGGCAATGAAGTCTTCAAGTATGCCGTCCGGGCGATGGAGGATTCCACCAATAGGGCTCTGAAGATGGCCGGGCTCGAGAGCAAGGATGTCGATCTCCTTGTGCCTCACCAGGCCAACTATAGGATTATAGAGGCAACGGCTAAGCGGGTCGGCGTGCCGATGGAGAGGGTGTGCACCAACATCGATCGGTATGGGAACACGTCGGCAGCATCGATTCCGCTGGCACTCGACGAGGCGCTGAAGGCGGGCAGGGTAGGAGAGGGCGACATCATTGCGATGGTCGCGTTCGGCGCCGGATTCACCTGGGGCGCGGCGATAGTCCGCTGGTAGGCCTTCGGGCACCGGACACGGGTCTCTCCGGCACCTTCACGCCACAGGGCGCGGCCGACCGGAGAACACTCAGGTGGCGGTCGAGAGGAGGGAGAGTGCAGGCGTTCATCTTCCCCGGACAGGCCTCCCAGCACGTCGGCATGGGGAGAGAGCTCTTCCAGCAGTACAGCGAGGCGCGCGATATTTATGAGGGAGCGAGTGAGGTGCTGGGGTGGGATGTAGCGCGCGTCTCGTTCGAGGGGCCTGCCGAAGATCTGACGCGAACGGACATCACACAGCCAGCCATCCTCGTCCACAGCATTGCCTGTCTTGCCGTGCTCCGGAAGATGGGCGTCGATGCAGATATGGTAGCAGGTCATAGTCTGGGCGAGTACTCTGCCCTCGTGGCTGCCAGCGCGCTCAGCCTTCCGCATGCTCTCCGTCTGGTCAAGTTGAGAGGCGAGTTGATGTATCAGGCTGGCCTCGACAGACCGGGGACGATGGCGGCGATTATCGGTCTGGCAGATGAGGAAGTGGCTCTGGTCTGCGCTCAGGCGGGTGAGAGGGGAGTTGTCCAGGTGGCGAACTTCAACAGCCCGGGACAGGTCGCCGTATCGGGCGAGATCCCGGCGGTCGAACGAGCGATGGAACTCGCGCTCGAGCGGGGAGCGAAGCGAGCTGTTCGGCTGGCGGTAAGCGGTGCGTTCCACTCACCGCTCATGGAGAGCGCGGTGGAGGGGTTGAGGCAGGCACTTCGGGAGGTGGAGATCGGGCGGGCGGCCATTCCGGTCTATGCGAATGTTTCGGCCGGGCCGATTGAGGATCCCGGGGAGATACGGGCGAATCTGGAACGGCAGATCGAGAGCCCGGTGCGCTGGCGCCAGTCGATCGAGAGGATGGCTGAGGCGGGGGCTGAGCGATTTCTGGAGGTAGGGCCGGGTCGGGTATTGATCGGACTCGTCCGGAAGACCGTGCGCGGGGCCACGGTCCTCAATGCCGAAGATCCACTGACGGTCGCCCGTGCAGTCGAGTCGTTCGCGTCAGCCTAGGGCAGGTCCGGGCGCAGCCCGTCCGTGAGCAGCCGGCTGGCGCGGGCCGGGATACGTCGTTCGGATCTGTGTGCCGGGGCGCGCAGCAAAGGAAGAAGATGACTATACAAGATCGGCGAGCGCTGGTGACTGGCGGCGCGCAGGGTATCGGGCGTGCGATCGCGCTCAGGCTGGCACGCGATGGCGCTTCTATCGTCATCTGGGACATCGACGAGGATGCTCTCGAAGCGGTGAAGTCCGACGTGGAAGGTGAAGGAAGAGCGTGCCACGTGGCCCGCGTGGACATAACAGACAGTGCTGCAGTGGAGACCAATGTAAAGGAAGTACTTGACAGGCTGGGGCCGATTGACATATTGGTGAACAATGCTGGCATCGTGCGCGACTCGCTGATGGTGCGGATGAAGGATGCAGACTGGGACGCGGTGCTGGCCGTGAATCTGAAGGGCGCCTTTCTCTGCTCTCGCGCAGTTGCCAGGTCGATGATGAAACGACGGTCTGGTGTTATTCTGAATATCGCATCGGTAGTTGGCGTGATCGGCAACGCTGGCCAGGTGAATTATGCTGCGTCGAAGGCCGGTCTGATCGGTCTCACAAAGTCGATAGCCCGTGAGTTGGCCTCGCGGGGCGTCCGCGTCAATGCAATCGCACCTGGATTCATCGATACGGCGATGACGAGTGGCCTGACAAAGGAGGTGCGGGAGAACCTTCTCCGGGGTATCCCCCTTGGCCGCCTCGGAATGGCCGAGGATGTGGCCAACGTCGCAGCGTTCCTGGTCTCAGATGATGCTTCATATGTGACGGGTCAGGTATTCCATGTCGATGGCGGCATGGTGATGTAGTGTCCCGGGAGAATCCGTACTCTGGAAATTCGTAGCAGAGGGGAGGTGAAGTGACGCATGGCTCTTGATGCTGAGGTCAGGAAGATCATTGTGGAGCAGCTCGGGGTGGATGAGGCGGAGGTAACGCCGGAGGCGAGCTTCATCGACGATCTGGGAGCCGATTCTCTTGACACGGTGGAGCTCATTATGGCCTTCGAGGAGAAGTTCGGGATCGAAGTGCCTGACGAGGAAGCTGAGAAGTTGACGACCGTCGGTCAGGCGACGGCGTATCTTGACAAGAAGATCGCGCAGAAAGAGGCAGAGTAATTGGTGCAGAATCCCTCCCGTGGATCAACCTGACGGAGGGCCCTCATGAGAGATGACTCGCCTCGGCTCAGAGGCGAGGCGGGATCGGTCCTTCGGTCCGTCCCACAGGAGGTGAAGATCCTGTGCGCTCTCTTCGAGGCTTCCGGAATGAGGCCGTGGGTCCTGGTTCAGGTTGCGGGACGAGAAGTTGAGTGCGCCATGGTATCACTCTGAGCAGTCTGGGAGGGCTTGAGCAGCGTATGGGTAGGCGCGTTGTAGTGACAGGTCTCGGTGCCGTCACGCCGATCGGGCTCACGGTGGACGAGTTCTGGAAGTCGGCTCTCGCCGGGACGAGCGGGATTGCCAGGATCACGCGGTTCGACCCGGGCAGGTTCTCCTCGCAGATAGCGGGGGAGGTGAAGGACTTTGATCCGACGCCTCAGATCGGGAAGAAGGAAGTGAGGCGGATGGATCGTTTTGTCCAATTCGCTTATGTTGCCACCATGGAGGCGGTGGAGCAGGCCGGGCTCGATATGTTGAACATCGACACCAGCAGAGTGGCGGTGATAATCGGCTCGGGAATCGGCGGAGTGGAGACGTGGGAGCAACAGCACACCAAGCTCATAGATCACGGGCCCGAGCGCATCAGCCCGTTCTTCATTCCCATGATGATTGCTGATATGGCGGCGGGGAAGATGGCAATGGTGCTCGGCGCGCATGGTCCGAACTACGCTACTGTATCAGCATGTGCATCAGGAGCGCACGCCATAGGCCAGGCATACCGCAGTATCCAGTATGGAGAGTGCGATGTGGCGATTGCAGGGGGGGCCGAAGCACCGATCACACCACTTTCAGTCGGTGGATTCTGCGTGATGCGTGCGCTTTCGACGCGTAATGAGGAACCAGAGAGAGCATCCCGCCCCTTTGACCGTGACCGTGACGGCTTCGTGATCGCAGAGGGTGCGGGGATCGTCGTGCTCGAGGAACTGTCTCGTGCGAAGGCAAGGAGTGCTCCGGTTCTAGCCGAGGTAGCCGGGTACGGACTGTCGGCTGATGCACACCACGTTACTGCTCCTGCGCCTGATGGCCAGGGGGCGGCTCTGGCGATGAAGATGGCGTTGCGCAACGGTATCGATGTCGTGGAGGTGGATTATATCAATGCCCACGGGACCTCGACGGAACTTAACGATAAGTACGAGACGATTGCCATCAAGAAAGTGTTTGGCGAGCATGCACGCAAGATCGCGGTCAACGCCACCAAGTCCATGACCGGTCATCTGCTGGGCGCGGGAGGAGCCATCGAGTTCATTGCTACAGTCATGTCGATCCGCGACTCTATGATTCACCCGACCGTGAATCTGGAGAACCCAGATCCTGAGTGCGATCTCGACTATGTTCCCGGGGAAGCCCGCCAGCGAGATGTGAATTGTGCCATGTCGAACTCCTTTGGGTTCGGAGGACACAACGTCTCGCTCCTTGTGAAGAAATACCGAGACTGAACGGCATAGATGTATGAGAGTTGATTTGTCGAGGATACGGCGCTTGTGGCGGCGAGAAGGACGGGGCGATCGAGTGGCCGAGCTGCAGGAGATGCTTCGCCGGCACGGGATTGATATCCGCGACATCGAACTCCTAAAGAGGGCACTCGTGCACCGCTCGCACTCGGCGCGGTCAAACGAGCGCCTTGAGTTTCTCGGAGATGCGGTGCTGGATCTTCTGGTAAGCGAATATCTCTACAGTCGCTTCCCCGAAAGAGATGAAGGCGAGTTGACGGAGATGAGAGCGGCACTGGTGGGGAAGCGTATACTGACTGAGTGTGCGGAGAGGATGGGACTCAGGGAACACCTGTTTCTCGGCAAGAGTGAGATGGGTCTGGATGGAAGGGGGCGCGATTCGATCATATCCGATGCCTATGAAGCTCTGATCGGTGCAGTCTATCTTGACCGCGGCCTGGGAGCAGCGAAACGATTTGTGGAGGCGGAAATACTCTCCGGCGCTTCGGATATCCTTTCCGATGAGCGAAATGTTAACTACAAGAGCGAACTCCAGCACCTCACCCAGACCGAGGGACGGGGGACTCCGCGTTACCGCGTGCGGACCACCAGAGGCCCACACCACAGACGGGAATTCGAGGTTGAGGTGAGGATCGACGGAGAGGTTCGCGGCGTAGGATTCGGGGACAGCAAGAAGCTGGCGGAGCAGCGCGCGGCCAGGCAAGCACTTGAGGCCCTGGTCGCGGTGCGACAGACGAGCGAGAGGCGGGAAGGATGAAAGTCATCATTTGCTTAAAGCAGGTTCCGGACAGTGAGGCATCGATCGTTGTGAGATCCGATGGCCAGGGAATAGAGGAGCAAGGGATCACCTTTGTCGTCAATCCTTACGACGAGTACGCTGTGGAGGAGGCGATTCAGATCAAGGAGCAGCACGGT
>LJUI01000096.1 GCA_001303705.1 candidate division TA06 bacterium SM23_40 | reverse complement strand
GAGGAAGCGCACTACGCCTCCTGCAGGAATGGGATGGTCGCACCGGGGGGGCGCCGCGATGGCATGTCGTCAGGGGAGGACAATACCGGGATGAGAACTATCGACGTTCACTTCACTCCCGATGAGTGTGATGAAGATGCAGTCAAGGATCGCACCGCGGTCATCATCGATGTGCTACGGACGAGCACCACGATCGCTATGGCGCTCAGCAACGGGTGCAAAGAGGTGATACCGGCCAGGAGTGTCGAGGCCGCGCTGGAGCTGGGCGCTACGCTCGACAAGAGTGTCACCCTTCTCTGTGGAGAGCGGGACTGTCAACGTATGGAAGGATTCCATCTTGGCAACTCACCTCTTGAGTATACCAGGAATCGAGTAGGGGGGAGAACACTCATTCTCTCCACGACAAACGGTACCTCGGCCATCACAAGTGTCGAGTCCGTACGCGATGTCCTGATTGGCTCGTTTGTGAACTTCCGGAGTATTCTGGACGTCATTCTCAGACCGACGGGCGATGTCTCATTTGTCTGTGCCGGAAGATCGGGATGCTTTGCACTTGAGGACGCCGTATGTGCCGGAATGTTTGTGGCGAGCCTGACAGAGGCGCTGGAGGGTGGGGTGGAGTTGAACGATGGCGCTGCTGCCGCGCAGGTGCTGTACAAGAAGTACGCTCGTCGTATCCCGGCAGCAGTTGAGGGGTCTGAGGCCGGGCGCAACCTTGCACGCCTCGGGTTCGTTGAGGATATCGAAATCGCAGCCAAGATCGATTCGATCCCCGTCGTTCCGATGTTCAAAGAGGGGCGCATCGTCGGTGTGTGAGCGCCCATTGAGCAGATACTGAAGGCATTGCGACACTCAGGGTGGTGAGAGCCAGCCGAGGCACGGGAGGGCCGGACAGTGCCAGAGACCTTGCGTTGGCTTCTCCTCATGATCGTCAAAATAGTTGCCATCACTCTCCTCGTGGCGGGGCTCGTCTTCTTCGGCGTCGTACTGGGCAGGGTTGTATCGCGTCTCAGTGAGCGTCGGCGACAGGTGCTGCTGGGGATGTCACTTCTCCTTCTCGGCACACTTATCCTTCTGAGCATCGCCTCCTATTCCCCCGCGGACTATGGTCAGCTGGGAGATGCGCCGGGCTCGGTCTCTAATGTGGCCGGGGTGGTTGGCGCATACATGGCCCACTGGATCGCCCTCTTACTCGGTAGGGGGGGGTACCTCTTTCCACTGGTCTTCTTGCTGTGGGCGGTGAGCCTGGTCGGCAACCGAGGCAGTGAGGTGGCCATGGTGGGGACGTTCTGGCTGGTGCTCCTTGCGCTCTGGTTCTGCACCTCTGTATCGCTCCCTACGGGGTTGGCCGTTGAGACGAAACTACTATGGGGTGGGCTTGTGGGAGGGTATGTCGCCGATCTGGCGATTCGATATCTCGGCCGGATCGGAGCACACGTCCTCTTTGGCGGGCTCGTGCTCATGGCGATTCTCGTCATATTGGAAGTGAGGATGAGGGGCGTCGGAGGGGGTCTCGCATCGCGAGCGGTCTCCATGGGCCATCTATTTGGAGAGAAGATCTCGCTGCGGCCGGTGCGCCATCGGCGGCGGAGGTTGAAGGAGAGAGAGCGTATTCCATCCCGGGCGAAGAAGAGCGCTCCCGAGCCGCCGCGATCACAGGCTCGCTCGATCGCCGCGCCTCCGGTAGCCGATCGCCCTGCCGCCTCAGTAGAGGTGGTCGAGCACGCTCTGCCGCCTCAGTAGAGGTGGTCGAGCACGAGCCGGAAGTTGCTGCTCCTGTGGCTTACGGCACGGACAGCAAGTACCAGAGCGAATTCCTCTCTTTCCTCAAGGATCCGCTCAAGGTCGACACGAGGCAGACCAGAGAAGAGCTGGAGAAGAATGCTGATGCCGTCGAGGGTAAACTCGCCGACTTCGGCGTTCATGGCAGCGTGGTTCACGTAGCGGCCGGCCCGGTCATCACCCGATATGAGTTCGAACCGGCGGCAGGGGTGAAGGTGAACCGTGTCGCGAACCTCGCCGACGACCTCGCCCTGGCGATGCGTGCACCGCGAATCCGTGTCGTCGCCCCCGTTCCGGGAAAGGCCGTTGTGGGGATCGAGATTCCCAATCGCCGGCGCAGTCCAGTCTATCTCAAAGAAGTCCTCGCGGCAGAGGCGTATCTGCAGAACGAGTCGAAGCTCGCCGTCCCGCTGGGACTCGATATCGCCGGAACTCCCTATGTCGCCGATCTCTCCCGCATGCCGCATCTTCTGGTCGCCGGGGCGACCGGATCCGGGAAGAGTGTCTGCATAAACGTGATCGTGACAAGCATACTTTTTCGCGCTACACCGTTCGAAGTCAGGTTTCTCCTCATCGATCCGAAGCGGCTCGAGCTTACTCTGTACGACGGCATACCCCACCTGGTAATGCCTGTAGTGACCGAGGCGAGTGAGGGGGCGAAGGCCCTCGCGACTGTCGTCAACTGGATGGAGAGACGCTATCGACATCTCGCGGCCGATGGCGTGAGGGACATCCAGAGCCACAACGCGAACCTCGAGCCGGATGAGAGGCCGATGCCGTACATCGTCATCGTCATCGATGAGCTTTCCGATCTCATGCTGACGATGCCGACAGAGATCGAGAAACATCTCGGCCGACTCGCCCACATGTCCCGAGCTGTCGGGATCCATCTTCTCCTTGCCACGCAGCGTCCTTCGGTCGACGTCCTGACTGGTGTGATCAAGGCGAACTTCCCCTCTCGGATTGCGTTCCAGGTTGCGTCGAAGACAGACTCGCGTACCATTCTGGACATGAACGGGGCCGAGAAGCTCCTCGGCCAGGGAGACATGCTTTTCCTTGCCCCGGGGTCGCCCGAGCCGGTGCGCATACACGGAGCCTTCGTCTCGAGCGAAGAGACTCAGTCGATCGTCAGGTTCCTGAGGACTCTTCCCGTTGTGAGCGCGATGGAAGAGGAGATCGTCTCGAAGTCGGAAGAAGAGGAATCTCTTGAGCTGGATCAGCCCGATGAGTTGTTCGGGGAGGCCAGGCGGCTCGTGATCCATCATCAGCTGGGATCGGTCTCGTTCCTGCAGCGCCGTCTTAAGGTGGGGTACGCGAGAGCAGGGCGGCTCATGGATCAGCTGGAGGCGGCCGGCGTTGTAGGCCCGTACGAGGGAAGCAAGGCGCGGGAGGTGCTCATCGGAGAAGAGGTTCTGGAGGCCGAGGAGTTGTGAGCACGCCAGCGTACAGAGCTCGATAGAATTCCGCCCGGAGCTCCCCCCTGCAGTCCCGTTCCAGCCCGCACAGGAACCTGGCCTCGGCAGCGTTTCTCTTTCGCGCGCTCGCGCTGCGCCCCTTGGCCCGGGGCAGACGACAGACTGCTGAAAAATAAGCTGCTGCTAGCCAATCACATGCAGGCAGAATCTAAACCTGACCGAAAGGTATTATGGCCAGCGATCTGAGGAAGGCTCTCGCATCCGCCGTGATTGCGTGCCTGGCGGTGAGCAGTGCCGCGGACGGAGGATCGGGTGGGCTCACGCCGGAGGCGGTGTTGGAGGAGCTGCAGTTGCAGTACGGGCGGCACCATGCCCTGGAGGCCGAATTCGTCCAGACGGTCCGATACGTCGAATTCGATACTGAGCAGCGCTCGCATGGAAGGGTCTTCATCAAGAAGCCCGGGAGGATGCGGATGGAAGTGGAGAAGCCCCAGGAGCAGCTCATCATCACCGATGGCGATACGCTCTGGATCTACACACCAGAACACGAACAGGTGCTGAGGCGTGTACTGGGAGATGTTGAGCGGAGCTTCCAGCCGGCAGCCATACTCTTCGGTGACTCTGAGATTGCTTACCGATTCCGCCTCGTGGGCGAAGCGGAGGAGGGCGCAGCCGCCAGCGGCGGTGCGGCTGAGGCGGGGAGTGAAGCCGAGGCACCTCTCATCGTCCTCGAGCTCACGCCGCTCGACGTCAACCCATATGTCAGCAAACTCATTCTTTCGATCGATCGCTCTACGTGGCACGTGATGCGCCTGGAGATCGACACCGGCGCCGGGACGCTCACAACGTTTGACTTCGGACACGGCTGGAGGAAGACCTCACTGCCCGATTCTCTCTTTCACTTCGTTCCCCCCGCTGGCGTCGAAACGTTCGATGTGCAGTAGCCCACCGAGACCCCTCCCATGAACATCCACGTCATCAGTCTCGGGTGTCCCAAGAATCTGGTGGATACCGAGATGATGTTGGCACGGCTTGTGCGACGGAATCACCGTCTCGTCTCAGAGCAAGATGATGCAGAGCTCATCCTTGTCAATACATGTGCGTTCACCGATGAAGCAGTGGCGGAGTCGCGGGAGGTTCTTGACGGGCTGGCCCGGCTCAAGCAGGAGCGGCCTGAGCTTCGGATCGTCGTCGCGGGATGTCTTGCCCAAGCGGGGAAGAGGGTGAGCCGGCTCAGGAGCCCGGGTGCATCTCGCTGGTGGGGCTCATCGGTCGGACGGCACCTCGTGACCTTTCCGCATTCGGCCTATCTGAAGATCGCAGAGGGATGTGATCACCGATGTAGCTTCTGTATCATTCCGCAGCTTCGAGGGCCATACTGCAGCAAGCCGCTCGATCTGCTGGTGGACGAGGCTCGCGGGCTGGCGGAGGTCGGAGTCCGTGAGCTTATCCTGGTGGCTGAGGATACGACCTGCTACGGCGTCGATCTGTCGGGCATATCGCTGCTCGGCGACCTGCTGACGCGTCTCGCTGATGTCGATGGCATTCACTGGATCCGGCTCCTGTATTGCCACCCCGACCACCTGACGCAGGACATGATCGACGTCGTCCGGGAAGAGGAGAAGGTGGTGAAGTACCTCGATCTTCCTGTCCAGCATTTCTCGACTCAGTTGTTGCGCTCGATGCAGAGAGCGCGGGGAGGAAGCGAGATATCAGACATGATAGCCGGGCTGCGGACGGCTATCCCGGGACTGACGTTGCGGACGAGCGTACTGGTCGGATACCCTGGGGAGGGCCCGGGCGAATTCGAGGGCCTCTGCAGCGCGGTTCGCGAGCTGACGTTCGACCACCTCGGAGTATTCATCTTTTCCCCTCAGGAGGGGACTGAGGCTGCGACGCTCCCCGATCAAGTCCCTGAGCACGTGAGAGAGGCACGTCGGGACCGGCTCATGAGTATCCAGCAGGAGATCGCTTTCGTTCGCTCCCGATCTCAGGTCGGTAAAGTGGTTGAGGTGTTGGTGGACAGGCATTTCGGAGGCGGTGCGGATGATCGGCACGGGGGATATTCCGCCGTGGGAAGGACGGCGGGAGATGCCCCGGAGATCGATGGAGTGATATACCTGCGCGGTGCGGCGCCGATGCCGGGAGAGTTCTGCCAGGCCCGGATCACGGATGGGCTGGGTTACGATCTCGCGGGGGAGGTGATCTCCCGGCAACAGGATCCGTGATTCTCGTGTCGGGTCCTGGTGTCCACTATCTGGATGCAATCGGGAGAGCCACATTCGTGGTTCGGTCGTCGACCTCTCCGTCCGGCACTCTGACCTCTCGTCGAGGACCAGTACCGCGTGAACCAGGAGACCAGTCGGAACGAGCTCTCTTGATGAGGGGACGGACTGGGGAGGGCTCTTCTGATTCGGTTCGATGGCGGGTGATCGACTTTTTGCTGGATTTGGCAGGGGCGAGTACGGTATACGAATCGAGGGGGGCGTCGCTCCCCATCGGTTTTGTCCGGTGCCCCGCGCTGACGGTCACCGCATCAGTCAGGTGCTCGGAACTCCTGACTGATCCGGGCTGTTACCTATGGTAGTACCATCGGGAAGCTGGCGCATACAGAACAAGCAGGAACCGAACGTGACATGAAGAAAGAAGAGATCAAAAAGGCAGTGAGGGAGGGGTACGCCAGGTTCGCCAGGCAGGATAGCGGTTGCTGTGCGTCCGGAGACCCGTGCTGTGGAGGCCCTCGCCTTGCACATGACATCAGCAAGAAGATAGGATACTCTGCGAAGGAGTTGGAGACCGTTCCGGAGATAGCAAATCTGGGCCTGGGGTGCGGCAATCCCGTTGCGCTCGCCTCCCTCAGAGAGGGCGAGGTCGTCCTCGATCTCGGTTCGGGTGCTGGGTTCGACTGCTTCCTCGCCTCCAACAAGGTCGGGGAGAACGGAACGGTCATAGGCGTTGACATGACGCCAGAGATGATCGAGAAGGCGAGGAAGATCGCCGCCTCGTCCGGGTATCGAAATGCGGAGTTCAGGCTCGGGGAGATCGAGAATCTGCCCGTGGCTGACAACTCCGTAGACGTGGTGATATCGAACTGCGTCATCAACCTTTCGACCGACAAGGGGAGGGTATTCAGAGAGGTGTTCAGAGTGCTGAGACCGGGCGGTAGGATAATGGTCGCAGATCTCGTCTTGCTGAAGCAGCTCCCCGAATCCATAAGGAACTCGATCGAGGGGTACGTGGGATGTCTCTCGGGAGCGATGATGAGGGATGCCTACATGGCGACGATTGAGAGTGCGGGATTTCGGGACGTGGAGGTGATCGAAGAGACAGCGTTCTCACTCGACTGCATGCTCGCTGATCCGCAAGGCAGGGCTGTAATCGAAGGTTCCGGAATGGCGCCCGAGGCCGTGGGCGAAGTCTCGAGCTCGGTCGTCAGTGTCAAAGTGAGTGGTGTGAAGTCCGGCGGCACGGAGTAGCAGACCCCCGAGACTACGCCGTCCGGGTGTTGTGGAGCCACCTACCTCGCTATCGAGAGAGGGCCGGGGTACTGACCGCACGAAGGAGGGTCGCCATGTCCTACGCTATGATCGTCGTCTGTGTCGCGAGTCTCTTTCTCGCCACGAGTGGCTTTGCTCAGGCCTGTGTCGAATGCCACGAGGAAGTCACGCCCAACATCGTATCCGATTGGCAGCTGAGCAAGCACGGACAGAACGAGATCGGCTGTTCGGTCTGCCATGGCGATGAGCACACGTCGCACAAGGACGTACAGAAGGTCGAAATCCCCACTCCCCAATCATGCGCGGCATGCCACAAGGAGCAGGTCCAACAGTTCACGGCGGGCAAGCATGCGTTCGGATGGGTCGCGATGAATGCTATGCCGACTGCACACTGGCAACCGATGGCCATGATGGAGGGGATGAAGGGGTGCGGGGGGTGCCACAAGATCGGGCTGAAGACCGAGGAGGAGATCACTGAGCTGAGGCGGGACGGCGCAGGGTTCGGCATAGCCTCATGCGATGCCTGTCATACACGCCACCTCTTCTCCGTCACGGAGGCCAGACAGCCGCAGGCCTGCCAGACCTGCCACATGGGATTTGACCATCCCCAGTGGGAGATGTATTCGACGTCCAAGCACGGTGTTCGATATCTGTTGAAGCAGAACGGGACGCTCCCCAAGACCGCCGCCGCGCCGACGTGTCAAACCTGCCATATGCAGGATGGCAACCATGCGGTGAGAACAGCCTGGGGATTCCTCGCTGTCCGGCTCCCGATGCCCGAGGACGATCAGTGGGCTGCTGATCGTGCCGCGATTCTCCAGGCGCTCGGTGTGCTCGACCCCGAGGGCAATCCCACGGCCAGACTCGAGGTTGTGAAGGCCGCTGATGTCGCCCGACTGACGGAGGATGATTGGCAGGCGGAGCGCAAGAAGATGATGACGGCCTGCAACCAGTGTCACTCCTCCAACTTCGCGAAAGGAGAGCTGGCCAAGGGCGATCAAATGATCAGGGAAGCAGATCATCTAATGGCTGAGGCGATTCGCCTTGTAGCCGGCCTGTACAAGGACGGCATCATCAAGAAACCCGAGAGCTATGCATATCCATTTCCCGATCTGCTGGCATTCAATGATGCCCCTACGTCGATAGAGCAGAGGCTATTCGTGATGTTTCTCAAGCACCGGATGAGGACATTCCAGGGCACATTCCACGCCAATCCGGACTACGCGTGGTGGTATGGCTTCAGTGAAATGAAGGAAGATCTGACCGAGATCAGGACGATGGCCGCTGAACTGCGGGCGGTCCGTGCGGCGAAAAAGAAATGAGCGTCTCCTACATCCACGATGTGTGAGGTAGAGCAGAGGAGAATAGATTATGGGCCCGTTGCATGACGACGCCAAATCGAAGAAGGAGGGTCTCAAAGCACTGATCAGGAGATTGCACCAGGGTGAGAAACCTGAAGATCTCAAAGAAGAGTTCAGGCAGGTAATAGGCGATGCATCCTCGGCTGAAATACCCCAAATAGAGGAAGAACTCATAAAGGAAGGTATGCCGCGCGAGCAGATACTGAAGCTGTGTGATCTGCACCTCGCTCTGTTCAAGGAGACGTTGCAGGAGGGCGGAACACTCGCGCCCCCGGGGCACCCCATCCACACGCTCATGGAAGAACACAATGCTCTTCTCGGATTTGCCGATCAGTTGAAATGCGTTACTGATGCGCTGCAGAGTGCGAGCGATCTCACATCCAGTGCAGAGGAGATAGAAGAGCTGAGGCGCATCGAGGAGGGCCTGAAGGATTCGGCCAGTCACTATGTGAGGGAAGAGAACGTGCTCTTTCCCTATCTCGAGAGGCACGGCATCACGCAGCCGCCGGCGATCATGTGGACTGAGCACGACAAGATACGGGGGATTGAGAAAGGTCTGTACGATCTCATCGCCGGCAGGGAGAAGATGGCATTCGATGCCTTCAGAGAGCAGCTGAAGACCGCAGCGATCTCCCTGGCAGAGATACTCTCGAACCATTTCTACAAAGAGAACAATATCCTCTTTCCAACTGGATTGAAGGTCATCGCCGGTGATGAATGGAATGAGATAGGGAGGCAGTTCGACGAACTTGGGTACACGTCCTTCACGCCCGAGTCCGCCGTGGTTTCTTCTCGGGTAGCTGAATCGCATGCTCCCGCGCGAGTGAAGGAGGGAAAGATGCTATTCGGGACGGGCGAGGTCTCCGAGGAGGAGCTTGAGTCGATGCTCGACAGTCTTCCCGTCGACATCACCTTTGTGGACAAGGAAGACAAAGTCCGATACTTCAGCCAGACTAAGGACAGGATCTTCCCGAGGACTAAGGCGATCATCGGGCGAGAGGTCCAGCAATGCCATCCCCAGAAGAGCATCCATGTCGTAAACCAGATCGTAGACGACTTCAAGAGAGGTCGCAGGGAGGTGGCGGAGTTCTGGATCAACATGGAGGGACGGCTGATCTACATACGCTACTTCCCGGTGCGGAACAAGAAGGGAGAGTACCTGGGTGTGATAGAGGTGACGCAGGACATCACCGATGTACAGAAAATCGAAGGTGAGAAGAGACTTCTGTAACCCTCACGTTGTCCGTCAGGTAATGAGTGAGCCTTACAACCGCGGGACCGCACGATCTGCTGCACGATCGACTGCGGTCCCGCTCTTCTTGGTGCTATTGGCAATCTCTACGGACTATTCAGGGGCGGCACACAATTCGTCTCTCATCATCTGCAGTTTCCCGAAACAGATCAGCCTGTCGCCCTTGTAGATCCGATCGGCCGCCGAAGGGTTGGGGATCGTCTTCTCACCCCTCTCGATAGCCAGAACGGTGATGTCGCGGCCTCGCAGATCGGTTTCGATAATCGTTTTGCCCAGAACAGGGCTGTCGTCACAGATCTCGATGCTCGACACCCCGTAGCCCCCCGTTGCCACCACGAGTTCCTCAAACGTGACAGGCTTGACCATCCTCCTCTTGATGATGCGCGCCCGTAATGCATTCGTCATCTTCCTGGCAATAGTCGTCTGCGTGAAGATACGGTAAACAACATATACAATGACCACAAGAACCAATAGGTTCATCAACGGGAGAAGGCTCGGAGGAAAGACCATGTCCAGGAACGGAAGCGTGACCTGAGTCACGATGGCTGATGGTCTGAGGGAGTTGGCGAAGGTAGCTATCAGGGTGACGAGCCCGGCGTTACCAAAGACCATGAGCCACGAGGCGATTCGCCGCCGTTGAGGGTGACTTGCGATCAGCTCGGACTCTTTCGTGGTGAATCCTGTTCCCGTGAAACACGAGAGGGCCTGGAACTTAGCGAGCGACCATTCGACACCCGTTAACTGAAAACCGATGGCTCCGATTCGAACCGCGATGAATGAGACGACAAGTGCAAAGACGAAGAGGAACGAGTTCATACACACCCCCCTTCTCTATCTAGAACCACTTTCTCTTTTTGAAGAAGATCAGCATTGCGAGATCGACAAAGCCCGTCATGCCGGGCGCAACGCCGTATCCCCATCGCTATTGGAATTCATTCATCTTTTCGATCTTTTTCCTATGGCCTCCAGAATCTCGATGCAATCGTCGACTGTGGCGCCGATCAGGGCGTAGGCGCCGCTCGATCATTGTCATCATAGTAGAGCATCTCCGGGGCAGCGAAAAGGCAATCGTCGCATTCGTCGAGCTTCGGACCCCGCTCGGCACTGACTATGTCCTCCAGAATGAGACGACGCACCTCCGGGGGATTCCGGCAGCAATCCATCGTCTGTCCGAGCTTCCCGACTGGCAGTCTAGGGCCTTTCGTCCGTTTGTCAAGAGAAACGTTGAGGAGAAGAGATGGGATACTTCTTGACCGGCAGGTGAGAATGGGGTAGAGGGAACGGAGCCCCTGCAAGGTCTGGATCGGATGCCGGGACTTCTAGTCGTCGCCTCGGTGTGGCTGCCGTGGTCGAAGCCCGCAGGACACCGTAGTTATGCGGTCATGACGTCCATCGTGAGGGGAATCGCCCCGGAGGCATGTATGGATTCGCCCCTCCAGCTGGCAGGCAGAGCTGTGAAGAAGGTGAGAGAGGCCGGCGCCCGCGAGGCCGGCCGAGCTCTGGTGCGGAAGATGATCCTGGCAGTACGCCCTCCTTTTGTCCCGCTACCACCCCCGCAATTGACCCTCGAGGTGACCGGTAGATGCAGCCACTCCTGCATCATGTGCCGTCGATTCCACGACAGATACCTTGACCGGTCGCACTACCAGGACATGTCGGAAGAGCTATTTCACGACATACTCGACGCGTTGCCCGATCTGAGGGATCTCTGGATCGGGGGCATCGGCGAGCCCACTCTCCATCCCCAACTACCCCAGTTTATCTCGTATGCAGCCCGGCGGGTCCCGATGGTGCACTGCTTCACGAACGGCTCCAAACTCGGCCGTCGCCTTGAGAGGCAGCTTGTCGAATCGGGCCTGTTCGAACTGCTGATCTCTCTCGAAAGCCACGACGCAAAGATACACGAGTCGATAAGGATTGGATCGAAGTTCGAGACCGTGGTGGGAGCGATCGCCCAGTTCGCCGAGCTCAAGCGCGATCTCGATCGAGAGCTTCCCATTCTCACGGTGACCACCTTGGCGATGAGGCAGAATGTTCGTCAGTTTCCATCGCTCATGAGGTTTGTCAAGGACCTGGGAGCTGACAAGCTCCAGATCATGCGGCTCGCCCCTGCTCCCGACCCGGCACTGATCGCCGAGTGCCTGATACCGGAAGAGGAGCGGAACATGCAGAATCTCGGAAGGCTGGCCCAGGAGATCGGCATCGATCTCAATCTCCCGCCTCCGTATCAGGACAAGCCGGTCAGCGGCTGCAATCAGCTCTGGTTCGCGCCCTTCGTGTCAGTGAATGGCGATGTCTCCGCCTGCCCTCTCAACTATTATGTGCATGGCATCAAATTCGGCAATCTCAGGGACGCGTCCTCACGCGGATCTGGAACAACCCCGGGTACCGACATGCGCGTCGGCTCGTCAAGCATGGCAGGAGCCGAATGTGCACAGGATGTAATTTCGCATCTCCCATATGGAGACCTACGCCCGCCTCTGGTGACGCTCAGGACTGATGTGATCGCTGGCCCGGGCCGGCCCGCCTCCACTTCCTGGCCGATGGTCCTTCCGCACCCCCGCTCTCTCCTTGGCGCCTCCTCCGCACTCTCCGAATCTATCCGCGACCCTCTAGACCCCGTATAGACGTGGGCTTCTCTGCCCCCGGGCTGATGCCCGCTCGAGAACCCGGGACGCGTATTGAGGCTATGGCCCGCTGAAACGGGGTTCGAATCGCCAGCAAGGGGCGACAGGGCAGACGTGTAGCTGCAGGTGCGCCGGACGGCGGACAGATTTTGCTTGTCTCGTCGCTCGGTGGTGGGTTATCTTTAGCTGTAACCAAAGCGCACCTATTACTCCGTCCTGCGGAGCTTCTGGGCGGTCTATCCGGCCCGCACCATCGAATGTGAACCGAGTCCGCGAATGGCCGAAGGCATTCTCAACATCTTCATACACATCAGGGACACCTTCAACCACCACGTCATCTTCAGCATGGGGATCCTCCTGATCTCCGGCTACGTTCTGGGCAAGCTGGCGGAGAGAGTGAAGCTTCCCCCGATCACCGGCTATCTCGTGGCCGGTCTCTTTCTCGGCGAATCCCTGACCGGTATCATCCACGCTCATATGGCGGAGTCCCTGCAGACAGTCACAGAAGTTGCCCTGGGAATCGTGGCCATCACGATCGGCGGCGAGTTCGCACTGGGAAAGCTGAGGAGAGTAGGTAAGGGTGTGATCATCATCACGCTCTTCCAGTTGTTATTGACGTTCGCGGTAGTGAGTTTCTGCCTGACCGTCTTTAGACTGCCGCTCGTCTACTCATTGCTGCTCGGGGCTATCGCCTCGGCTACCGCTCCGGCGGCCACCGTCGCCATCGTGCAGAGCTTGCGGGTGAGAGGAGAGTTCATCGACTATCTGTACGGTGTGGTCGCCCTCGACGATGCCGGATGTGTCCTCCTGTTCGCCGTCATTCTGGCGTTTGCCGGGTCGATGTTGGGCGGCGAGGTCTCCCATGGCGCATGGCTCGTTATCGGTCATGCCCTGCGCGAAGTGCTCCTATCGCTCGTTCTCGGGCTTGTCGCGGGCATCATTACCCACGTCGCAACCGTGCGGAAGTTCAAGGTAAACGAGATCCTCATCATCTCGCTCGGAATGATCTTTCTGACGACAGCGATGTCGATCTCCCTCAACCTCTCGCCACTGATCACGAACATGATGATGGGAGCGGTCCTCATCAACCTCTCCCGGAAGAACTACCGTATCTTCGGAATAATCGAGCCCATCACGCCTCCGCTGTACGCCTCCTTCTTCGCTATTGCGGGGACGGAATTGCAGCTCGGCCTGCTGGCGAACACAGCGATCCTCACCCTGGGGGGTGTCTATGTCATCTCCCGGCTCATCGGGAAGTACGCGGGGGTCTATCTGGGAGCGGTGACGGCGGGATCGACGGCCAAGGTGAGGCGATTCCTCGGGCTCTGCATGTTTCCTCAGGCAGGAGTTGCGATCGGACTCGTGCTCTTCCTTCAGGCGTCTCCCGTCCTCAACGGGGCTTCTGGCGATGCTCAGGTCATGATGGCTCGGATAGCCAATATCGTGCTCTTCTCGGTATTCATCAATGAGCTCATCGGGCCGCCGCTCTCCAAAATCGGCATCGTGAGAGGGCTTGAGCTGTAGAGCCGTTGTGCGCTTGAGTGAGTGAGGCTGCAATGGAGATATACGAATTGTTGACGGTCGAATGCTGTAAGACGTCGCTGAAGGCCAGAGCGAAAGACAGGGCCCTGGAAGAGCTCGCCGCGCTGATGAAACAATCAGCCGCATTGCAGGAAACGCCGGTGCAGGAGATCGTCCACGCGCTGAAGGAACGGGAGGAGCTCGGATCGACCGGGTTCGGAGGTGGTTTGGCCATCCCTCACTGCAAGCTCAAAGGGATCACTGATTTCGTGCTGGGCCTTGCCGTCTCTCCAAAGGGCGTGAACTTCGAGGCGCTCGATAACCGGAAGGTCAACCTGTTTGTCATCATCGTCGGCCCCGAG
>LJUI01000095.1 GCA_001303705.1 candidate division TA06 bacterium SM23_40 | reverse complement strand
TGCCCGCGTTATGTGCTCTCTGCGGCCGCCGGCTGGCTGAAGACGAGGTTGCCGTCTGCATGGAGTGTCTGACGAGACTGGCGCCGGCCTGCGCTCCCTTTTGCCGTCTCTGCGCGCGCCCGGGGCCGCGGCCGTGCGGATGGCGGGGCGGGCTGTGCTCCATCTGCGCCGATCATGGCAGACAGTTCGAGCGGCATCGGGCCTACGGCCTGTTTGAGGGCGATCTTGCGCGGGCCATACGGCTGTTGAAGTACAGTCATCGCCGCTCTCTGGCGCAGCCTCTCGGGGTGCTGCAAGCGCGAGTTGTGCGCGCCGACTACATTCTCAGGCAGGCGGAGATCGTCGTCCCGGTGCCGCTCCATCGGACGCGGAGGCGCGACCGCGGGTACAATCAGAGTGAGCTCCTGGCTCAGGCAGTCGCCGATCTGACAGGGAGGTCGTGCACCCCGAGAATTCTCAGAAGACGTCGGGCGACGCGGACGCAGACGAAGCTCACACAGGACGAGCGGTTGGCGAACGTACGTGGCGCGTTCTGGGTCGGCGACCCCGGGGAGGTTTCGGGGCGATCGGTCCTGCTCGTCGACGATGTATTCACCACTGGGGCAACCCTTGACGCGTGCGCAGCCGCGCTTCTTGAAGCTGGCGCGCGCTCTGTGGCCGCCGTCACCGTTGCCGTGGCTCCCGCTCCTCCCACGGGCAGGGGGAGAACATGATCCCGGGACGTTTTTTTTGCTTGACGCGGACATCGGTTCTTCTCTATATTAGCTATCTCTGGGCCCTTGCGGCTCGCACTCCATTCTACGAGGTGTACGCTCCCCTCTAGCATCTCATACTCCGCGATGGAAAGGAGGTCGGTCAATGCCGGTACGGGTTGGCATCAATGGATTCGGCAGGATTGGCAGATTGGTCTTTCGTGCCGGGCTCGGCGACGGTGAGATCGAGTTTGTCGCGGTCAACGACATCACCGATGCCGCGACGCTCGGACACCTGCTGAAATACGACTCAGTGCACGGCAGGCTCCCCGCTGGTGTGACGGCTGGCACCGACGAGCTGACCGTCGACGGCCGGAAAATCAAAGTACTTTCGCGGCGCGACCCCAAAGATCTCCCCTGGAAGGATCTCGGGGTCGACATCGTCGTCGAGTCGACGGGCCTTTTCCGCACCCGGGAAAAGGCAGGTCTCCATCTCCAGGCAGGTGCTAAGAAGGTCATCATCACAGCTCCCGGGAAGGGCGATCCGCCGGATATCACGCTCGCCCTCGGGGTGAACAGCGAGGCGTACGATCCCGGCGCACACCACATCGTTTCCAACGCCTCGTGTACGACGAACTGCCTCGCCCCGATAGCCAAAGTGCTCCACGAGTCGTTCGGGATCAAACGCGGTTGGATGACGACGATACACGCCTACACGAACGATCAGAATATCCTCGATGCTCCCCACTCGGATCTGAGGAGGGCGCGAGCAGCGGCGGTCTCCATCATTCCTACCACGACCGGGGCTGCCCGTGCCGTGGGGCTCGTGTTGCCCGACCTGAAGGGGAAGCTGGACGGAATCGCCATGCGCGTTCCCACAGCCGACGTCTCCATCGTTGATCTGGTCTGCGAACTGGAGAAGACGACGGCGGCCGATGATATCAACCAGGCGATGGAGAAGGCGGCGAAGGGGGCGCTGAAGGGGATCCTCGAGTACTGTGCCGAGCCGCTCGTCTCGGTCGATTTCATTGGCAACCCCCACTCAGCGATCTTCGATAGTCTTTCGACCTCAGTGATGGACGGCAATCTCGCGAAGGTTCTTGGCTGGTACGATAACGAAGCCGGCTTCTCTCACCGTACTGTCGACCTCATCAAGCTGATGGGATCGAAGATGTAGTCCGGGTGGGACCGGAGGCCGGGCGTCGCCCTCGGTGACGCTGCCGAACTGGGGGTGAGCGAGGAGGTATCGGACGTGGGAGCGGTCTCTGTACGCGACATTCCCATCGAGTCGAAGAAGGTTCTGATGCGCGTCGACTTCAACGTGCCCCTCGATGAACGGGGGCGGGTGAGCGATGACACGCGCATACAGGCCGCCCTGCCGACGATCCGGTACATCCTACATGGTAAGGGGAGTCTCATCCTCATGTCCCACCTGGGCCGGCCCAAGGGGAAGGTGCGCGAGGAACTGAGCCTGCGTCCTGTTGCCGATCGGCTGGGAGAACTCCTCGACATGCCCGTAGGGTTCGTGCCCGCGAGCGTGGGTCCCGAGGTGGAGGGGCGCGCCCGAGACCTCAAGCCCGGAGAGTGTCTCCTCCTCGAGAATCTCCGGTTTCATCCGGAGGAGGAGGAAAACGATCAGTCATTCTCTGAGCAGCTCGCGCGTCTCGGTGATGTCTACGTTAATGATGCCTTCGGGACAGCGCACCGCGCCCATGCCTCCACGGTCGGCGTTGCAGGGAGATTCGAGCACAGGGCTGTGGGATTTCTGATGGAGACCGAGCTCCAGTACCTCGGCCGTGCGGTCGAGAACCCGGAACGGCCGTATGTGGCGATCATGGGGGGAGCCAAGATCTCAGGCAAGATAGAGGTGATACGTAATCTCCTGGGCCTCGTCGATTCGATCATCGTGGGCGGCGGGATGGTGTTCACGTTCTTCAGGGCCCAGGGGCTGGAGATCGGCGAGTCGATCGTGGAACCCGACAGGGTGGAACTCGCAGGTGAGCTGCTCGACGAAATGGAGGGCGGCAAGGTCAAGTTCCTCCTTCCGATCGATTGTGTCGTGGCAGATCAGTTCGCCGAAGATGCGGCTTCCCAGATCGTAAGCCGGTATGCGATGCCCTCGGGGTGGAGGGGACTCGACATCGGGCCCGGGACTGTCGAGCTCTTCAGCCAGGCGCTGCGCGATGCGAAGACCGTGCTGTGGAACGGGCCGATGGGCGTATTCGAGTTCGATGCGTTCATGGATGGGACGCGAGCCATTGCCGGCGTGGTGGCTGAGAGGACGGCCGCCGGCGCCACGACGATTGTGGGCGGAGGCGACACTGTGGCGGCGATCTCAAAGCTCGGCCTCACCGACAAATACTCTCACGTTTCGACGGGCGGCGGAGCAGCTCTCGAATACCTTGCCGGGCGCGAACTGCCCGGGGTCGCCGTCCTGAGCAAGTAACAGGTTTCCAACGACGAGCGGTGCCCCTGCGATGCGCACGCCACTCATGGCTGGCAATTGGAAGATGCACAAGACGTCCGCTGAGGCGAGGGAACTGGCGCAGGCGGTCAGAGAGCGGATCGCCCCGGCCTCCGACAGGGAAGTGCTCCTCTGTCCGCCATTCACCGCGATCCCGGCCGTGGCCGAGGTCCTGAGTGGTTCCCCTATCCGGCTGGGAGCCCAAAACATGCACTGGGAGCCGAAGGGGGCGTTCACGGGCGAGGTGAGCGGAGAGATGTTGCGGGATCTGGGCTGCGAGTACGTCATCGTGGGGCACTCCGAACGTCGACACATATTCGGTGAACAGGATGAGATCCTTCATCGCAAAGTAAAGGCAGCATTCCGTGCTGGCCTCCGGCCGATCTTCTGCGTCGGCGAGATGCTCGAGGAGAGAGATGCCGGTAAGGAGAGGGAAGTCGTCGAGCGGCAGCTCCGCAATGGCCTGGCGGGCCTGACGGAACAGGAGACGAAGGTGCTCGTCGTCGCCTACGAACCGGTGTGGGCGATCGGCACCGGCCGGACCGCCACACCGGATGTCGCGCAGACCATGCATGAGCATGTCAGGACCGTGTTGGCTGACATCTGGAGCGGGCCGATCGCTGACGGGATCCGGATACAGTACGGGGGCAGCGTCAAGCCCGACAATGTGGCTTCCCTGATGGCCGAGCCGGATATCGACGGAGCGCTCGTGGGAGGGGCAAGTCTCGACGCGGAGTCGTTCGGGCGCATCGTCATGTTTCCCTCTTCGTGAGCGAGCGGGGCTCTGTCTGGAGGGGCCCCGGGAGATGGAGGCCGACAACGTACTCACAAACCAGGAAGATCCAGATGTAGATCCAGATAAGGAGCGTTCGATGTTCAGCGTGCTCATCGGCATCCATGTATTGATCTGTATTGCACTCATGCTCGTCGTTCTCCTTCAGAGCGGCAAGGGCGCGGGCCTGGCCAGTGCCTTCGGCGGCGCAGGAGGGGGCGATACCGTTTTCGGCGGCCGCGGGGCTGCCACGCTCCTGGCGAGGGCGACGACAGCGCTGGCGATTCTGTTCATGGTGAGTTCGGCGACACTGGCGTGGCTATCGGCGCACAGGGGCCCGGCGACGAGCGCCATTGAGCGGGAGATCCAGAGGGGCCAGGAAATTCCGGCGGCAGAGACAGGCATTCCAGCCGTGGCGCCGAGTCTGGAACTGGAGCAAGTCGAGCCCGAGGGTGAGGAGGGCCAGTAGACGCTCGTCCACCACCTGATGCCGGGCCGCCCCCACAGATCGGGTGTGCCGTGCGAAGATGTCTTCACAGACCAGACAGGGCATAGGGCAGGAGATAAGGCATGTACGCAGTAATCGAGACAGGCGGCATGCAATTTCGCGCCGAGAAAGAATCGACTCTCATCGTCCCCAGGGTTGATGGAGAGGTGGGGAACGAGGTTGAGCTGTCCGATGTGTTGCTTGTCTCAGATGGCCGGGATGTGGTTGTCGGCCGTCCTCGCGTGGACGGGGCAAAGGTGAAGGCCACCATCCTCGCCCAGGGAAAGGCCGACAAGGTAGTGGTCTTCAAGCTGAAGCGCCGGCTCAAGTACCGGCGCAAGCGGGGCCATCGCCAGCCGTATACAAAACTCATGGTAACGGACATCGTCTGGCCGGGTAGCCGTCAGGCCGCGCCTGCCGCTTCGTCAGAAGAAGAGTCCGGGGCAGAGGAGGAGGCCTCTGCGACCCGTCGCCGCGGCAGGAGGAGTGGCTTGCTCGGCAAGCGAACGGCCGGCACGGACAAGAGGGGAGCCGATCGGTCCGCCAGGAAAAAGGAAGGAATAGTATAGACTCGAGATGAGGTCGAGGAGATCGGGCTCAGTTCGACAATAGATCATCGATGTATCAGTCTGGAGGAATGACAAGATGGCTCACAAGAAAGGTGCAGGGAGTTCTCGCAACGGTCGGGATTCGAAGTCGAAACGTCTCGGCGTCAAGCACTACGGGGGAGAGCTGGTGAGTGCTGGTGCGATCATCGTGAGGCAGCGGGGGACCCGTATCCATCCCGGTCAGAACGTGGGCATGGGGAAGGATCATACGCTCTTCGCTCTCATCGATGGGCTCGTCGATTTCGAGCGCGTCAGCCGCACCAGGCGTTGTGTGAGTGTCGTGCCTGTGGCCGCTGCCTCTTCGTGATTGCGTGATCTCGGCGGAGGAGATCGGCGTGCAGCAGCAGCGACACGGAGGAGGACGTCGCGGCCGGGAGAGGGAAACGAACGAGATAACCCATGGTGAAGGGGACGAGGAGTTACGGCGATGCGTGAGGTCCATATCGATGTGATCAGTGAGGCGGTGAAGACGCTGTGTCAGGAGGCAAACTTCGACCTCGGCGATGATGTTCTCGCTGCCCTGCGTCGGGCCAAGGATACTGAGGAGTCCCCTACCGGGCGCGACATCCTGGAGCAGATACTACAGAACGCCGAGATCGCGAGGACGGAGCGGGTCCCACTCTGCCAGGACACCGGGTTTGCCGTGTTGTTCGTCGATCTGGGCCAGGACGTACATGTTGTCGGAGGCGACCTCAACCAGGCACTCTTCAGGGGAGTGGCAGAGGGGTATGGCGAGGGGTACCTGAGGAAGTCGATCGTATGGGATCCGGCCATCGACCGCACAAATACGAAAGACAACACTCCACCGGTCATACACACGCGCATCGTCCCCGGGGAGAAGATTCACATCGTCGTGGCGCCGAAGGGTGGAGGAAGCGAGAACATGAGCGAGGTACGGATGATGAAGCCCGCCGATGGCCTGGAGGGAATCAAGGACTTCGTCGTCGATCGGGTGAAGCGCTCAGGGGGCAATCCCTGCCCCCCGATCGTCGTAGGTGTAGGAATAGGGGGAACTTTCGAGCAGTGCGCGTTGTTATCCAAAAAGGCCTTACTACGGCCGCTCGGTGAGCCGAATCCCGATCCTCGCTTTGCCGCCGCCGAGGCGGAGCTCCTGGAACGGATTAACGCGCTGGGGATCGGCCCGATGGGCCTGGGGGGCCGCACGACTGCACTGGCAGTACACATTGAGGTGTTTCCCTGTCATATTGCGAGTATGCCCGCGTCGGTCAACATCAACTGCCATTCCGCGCGCCATAAGGAGGTCGAGATCTGAGATCGGACCGCGGAAAGGATGTGGCGCGCGCGACGACCTGCGATGCTGAGACTGCGAGCGGAATGGTCCGCCTCAGCTCGACGTGCTGCACGAGGGAGATGCTCGCAGGACGATGCACGGGCTCTGCCGGGATCGCATGGTCGTCCGGCCGGGCCTCGGCGGCAGCATGGTTGCATGCGACGAGGGGCAAGCCCAGGCCGAGCGGATCGAACGAGAACGGACGGTATGCGTGTCCGGACATGGTCCAGCGGGCAGGATGGCATGCGCTGGGCCTTTTGACTGTGCGCCGAGTCACAGTAGGCTCAAGGAGGGAGGCATGTCTGAGGTCATTCGGTTGACGACACCCATGACCGACGAGGATGCGGAAAGACTCACGATCGGCGATCGCGTACTCATCACCGGTATCGTCTATACCGGGCGGGACGCCGCCCATAAGCGGTTGGTGGAGCTTCTCGACCGCGGGGAGGAACTGCCCATCGATCTGGCAGGGCAGATCATATACTACGTTGGTCCGTCACCTGCCAGGCCGGGGAAGGTCATCGGGTCAGCAGGTCCGACGACGAGCTATCGGATGGACTCCTACGCCCCCAGGCTTATCGCTCGCGGCCTGAAGGGGATGATCGGCAAGGGGCCGCGGTCTGAGGCGGTTAGAGACGCGATGATAAAGCACAAAGCGATCTACTTCGCTGCGACCGGTGGCGCCGCAGCACTGATTGCGAGAGCGATCGTCGGCGCCAAGATCGTGGCCTACGAAGACCTGGGAGCGGAAGCGATACGGGAGCTCGAGGTGAAGGAACTGCCCGTCATCGTTGCCAATGACGTGAAGGGTGGCGATCTGTACAGCGAAGGGATTGCACGCTATCAGCGTGCGACTGCCTAGCATTGCGCGTGTACAAGGGAACTGACGGATGAGGACGAGTCTGGATGCTGAGCAGTTGAAGAACGATATCGTCGCCAGGATCGAGGAGCTGAGCGGCGAGAACGTGTACGCCTGTTATCAATGCGGTCGGTGTTCTGCGGGCTGTCCAGGGATCGAGGCCATGGATCTGCTTCCCAATCAGGTGATCCGCTTGCTGCAGATGGGCCAGGTCGATGAGGTATTGCGATGTAAGACGATCTGGGCCTGTGCCTCCTGCTTCACGTGCGAGTCGCGATGCCCGAAGGGTGTCGATCTCACGAGGATCATGGAGGCGGTGCGCCAGATCATCCTTCGACAGAACATCGACCATGCAAAGCTCGCCGAACTGCCCGACGAGATGATCGAGGATCTTCCGCAGGCCGCCCTCGTCTCCGGGTTCCGCAAGCTCACGAGCTGAACGATCGAGGAGTCGGGGCTGGCTGACCGGCGAGAGTCGAATAGGCGTCTATGATAGCGAGGGAGAGGGATGAGGATTCCGTATTATCCCGGGTGTACCGTCAAGACGACCGCCAAAAACCTTGAAGAGAGCGCCCTCGCGAGCGCGGCTGCCCTGGGCATCGAGCTCGAAGAGCTCGAGCGGTGGAACTGCTGCGGCGTCGTCGCCTGCCTGGCGGGCGACAACTTGATGGAGCAACTGGCTCCAATCAGGAATCTCATTCGTGTTCAGGAGCAGGGCGCTGATCGGGTGGTCACGATGTGCTCACTCTGCTACGGGACACTGAAGGCGGCCAATGCCCTGTTCCGTCGAGATGAGGAGAAGCGGGAGAAGATCAACCAGTTCATGTATGAGGAGCCTGACTATGAGGGGGGCGTGGAGGTTCTCCACCTGCTCGAGGTCCTGCGCGATGAGATCGGCTTCGATACAATTGCCGCCAGGGTGGGTGAAGGGCTGGCCGGGCTCCGCATCGCTCCCTACTACGGATGTCTACTTCTCCGCCCGCGCGAGTTGGGCCTGGATGACCCTGAGGACCCCCATATTCTCGAAGATCTGATGGAGAGCGTCGGGGCCGATGTCATTGTCGACCCCTATCGCACAGAATGCTGCGGTTCCTATCAGACGGTCAGCAATATCGACCTCGTGGCTGAGCGGACTCGCCGGATCGTCGGCTCGGCGGTGCGGCGGGGCGCAGATATCATCGTGACGAGCTGTCCTGTCTGTCACTTCAATCTCGATCGGCGCCAGCGGGACGTACTGCGTATAGACCGGGAGTTCAGCGGACTGCCGGTTCTCTATTTTACGCAGGTCCTCGCGTTCGCTCTCGATCTTCCCGAGAGCGTGATGCACTTCGACCTCCATGAGATCGATCCACGGCCGGTGCTCGAGTCGAAGGCCAGAACTGCCGGAGTATCAGAATGAAACGTATCGGCGTGTTTGTATGTCACTGCGGCCTGAACATAGGCGGGACGATCGACATAGATCGGGTCGTGGAAGAGGTGAGTAAGTATCCCGGCGTGGTGCATGCCGACCAGAATAAGTACCTGTGCTCTGATCCGGGGCAGCTCATGGTGAGAGAGGCGGTGATCGAGCAGGCGCTCGATGGAGTCATCGTAGCAAACTGCAGTCCCACACTCCATGAGGTCACGTTCCGGAACGCAGTGGCCTCGGTTGGCCTCAACCCGTACCGCTGCGAAGTGGCGAACATCCGGGAACAGTGCAGCTGGCCGCATGCCCGGGATCCGGAACAGGCGACGCGAAAGGCGGTCAGGATTATCCAGGCGACGGTAGAGAAGCTGAGAAGGAATCAATCGCTGGTGCCCCTCACGATGCCGGTGACCCGACGCGCCCTGGTGATCGGAGGCGGCGTGGCCGGCATCCAGACGGCGCTCGACATCGCCGATGCGGGGATCGAGGTCTACCTCGTGGAGAAGACCTCGTCGATTGGCGGGCGGATGGTGCAGTTATCCGAGACCTTTCCCACCCTCGACTGCCCTCAGTGCATCATGACCCCGAAGATGGTGGCGGTCGACCAGCATCCCAACATTACTCTCCTTGCCTACTCAGAAGTGGATTCTATCGCCGGCTTCGTGGGCAACTTCAATGTTCGGGTGAGGCGGCGTGCCGCCTTCGTGGACTGGGACAGGTGCACGGGCTGCGGAGCATGCAGCGAGGTCTGTCCCGTTACCATGTGGAACGAGTTCGACAAAGGCCTGTCCCGGCGCACGGCCATCTACCGGCCGTTTCCTCAGGCCGTTCCCAACAAATTCGTCATCGACCGTCAGGGCACCCCGCCCTGTCAGGCCGCCTGTCCCCTGCACGTGAATGCGCA
>LJUI01000013.1 GCA_001303705.1 candidate division TA06 bacterium SM23_40 | reverse complement strand
AAGCGCGTTTTCCGGGAGGCTCCTGGCCAGCCACGGCGTTCAGGTGATCCCGTTTGCCGCCGGTCCGGTTGAGGAGGTGCTCGCGGAGTTCCTTGCTGGCGGACCGGCGAGAGCCCGGCACTCAGCGCACAGGTGGCATCGGCGGAGTCGAGGACGGGGACGGAGCAGAGGTATGCGCGGGAGGACGCCGTTGGGCAGGCACCGCTGGCCGCCCACCAGGAGGCTGGCCGATCGATGAACCGGGGCCCCACAGGGGACCAGATGAGGAGCAATTCTACTACGAGGAGGTATGCATCATGCCAGGACTTGATCGCACAGGGCCGATGGGAGCTGGCCCCATGACCGGGCGCGGGCTCGGGCTATGCACCGGCGGCCGCGGGTACTACGGCCGCACGCCCCGGTTCGGCGTCGGGCGCGGCGGATTCCCCTGGGGTGGGGGAAGAGGTCGGGCCTGGGGTGGCGGCAGAGGTTGGGGCGTCGGCAGAGGCTGGGGTGGTGGACAGGGCCGGGGGCGGGGATGGTGGTCTTTCGGCGGAGGGCAGTTCCCGCACCCGTACTGGGGGTACGGTGGGCCCTACCCGTACGGCGCTCCGTATGAGGGTGCGCCCTCACCGGCGGATGAGAGGGCGTTTCTGGAACAGGAGATGGCCGATCTCCAGGCGGAGATGGATGAGATCAGGGCCCGAATGAAAGAGCTGAGCAAGAGCAAGAAAGAGGCTGAATAAGGCCTGGGCGACGCGGGGACGGAGGCGGTGAACTCCGCCCTCGTGTCGCCCGTCTATAACACCACACCCGGGAGCTGGAGAATGAAGATCGGTATCACGAGCAAGGGGAGAGATCTCGATTCGCCAGTAGATGAGCGCTTCGGCAGGGCGGCGGGTTTCATTATCGTCGAACTGGAGTCAATGGAGTACGAATGGGTGGACAATTCTCAGACCCTGTCGGCGCCGCAGGGGGCAGGGATCCAGGCGGCGCAGAACATAGCCCAGCGCGGGGTGACTCATGTCATCACCGGCCACTGCGGTCCGAAGGCGTTCCGCACCCTCGCCGCCGGACAGATCAAGGTCGTAGTAGGTGCGACCGGGACCGTGCGAGAGGCCATCGAGCAGTTCAGACAGGGAAAGCTGGCGGTGGTAACGGGTCCCGACAAGGAAAGCCATTGGGCGTGATCGAGCCGCCGACTCACCGACCGGTGCCGGACGAGGCGTCGGTCATCAGTCGGCCTCAGAGGGAGGGAACGAGCAAGGATGTCCCCGGAAATGGATCTGGATAGGGTGGCGCGCGACATTCAGGATCAGATCCTCGCCGATGCACGGAAGGTATTCAGCGAGCGAGTGATAGAGCTTTTCCTCGATCCCATCAATGTCGGCGAGCTCGAGGATCCTGATGGGCAGGCTACGTTCACAGGCCCGTGTGGGGACACGATGTCGATCTTTCTCGGAGTGAGGGACGGTCGGATACGCGAAGCGACGTTCCTGACCGACGGGTGCGGACCGAGCCTTGCTTGTGGTTGCGTAGTGACAGATATCGCAAGGGGGAAGACGGGAGAGGAGGCTGCAAGAATTATGCCCGAGGACATACTCGAGATTCTCGGCGGCCTGCCTGAGTCGTACGCACACTGCGCCGAGCTGGCGGTGGCGACGTTGCGGCGGGCCATCGATGACATCCATTCGAAGGGAGGGAACTGAGATGCCACGTGGGAATGGAACTGGACCGCCCGGAGAACCCGGTGGGGGTGGACAGGGACAGGGCAGTGGAAGGATGGGGGGGTACGGATTGGGGCCCGGAGGGGACTGTGTCTGTCCGGATTGTGGAGCGAAAGTACCACACCAGCGTGGGGTGCCGTGTAATTCGGTCAAGTGCCCGAAGTGTGGGGCTGCGATGACCCGCGCACGGTAAAACTCTCCCCCGTGGGTTCTGTCGGGATAGCTACAGAGACGAGTTCGACCTGTTCTCGGCTATGAGAGGGCAGCAACTAAGGACCTGATCTATGATCGTTGCTGTTGCGAGCGGCAAAGGCGGCACCGGCAAGACGACAGTCGCGACCAGCCTCGCCGCGTCCAGTGCCTCAGCTGTGCAGTTGCTCGACTGCGATGTCGAGGAGCCGAACGTGCATATCTTCCTCAGGCCCGAGATACGCGGTTCGGAGTGCGTGACCATACCCGTACCTGATGTCGAGATGGAGAAGTGCAACCTTTGCCGTGAATGCGCGGAGATATGTGCCTACCATGCGATCGCGGTGCTGGGCGATCAGGTCCTCACATTCCAGGAGCTCTGCCACGGCTGCGGCGGCTGTTCTCTCGTCTGTCCCACAGATGCCATCCGGGAAATACCGCGGGAGATCGGTACGGTCGAATGGGGGACTGCGGGGGGCATCGATTTCGTCCACGGCCGGCTTCGGATCGGAGAGGCGATGTCCCCTCCGCTCATTCGGGCGGTGAAGAAAAGGATCGAGAGATCGAGACTCGTTATTATCGATGCTCCTCCGGGCACCTCCTGCCCCGTGATCGAGAGTATCAGGGGGGCCGACTTCGTGCTCCTCGTCACCGAACCGACTCCTTTCGGACTGAATGACCTGGTACTGGCGGTACAGACAGTGCGTGAGCTGCAAATACCATTCAGTGTGGTGGTCAACCGGGCAGGCCTCGGTGATGAGGAAGTCTATCACTACTGCCGCGATCAAGGGATACCGATTGACTTAGAGATACCGTTCGACCGCCGTATTGCCGAAGCGTACTCGCGGGGGGAGCTGTTGGTCGAGATGATGGCGGAGTGGAGAGTCGCCTTTCAGACACTTCTCCGGAGCATCGAGGAGCGTGCGATTCGCGGCCGTGCTCTCCACCATGAGGTGAGTCGATGAAGCAGGTAGCGGTCGTCAGCGGAAAGGGCGGGACGGGAAAGACGAGCGTCATAGCATCTCTCGCCTCTCTCGCGAAGGACTCGGTCCTCGTAGATGGCGATGTCGATGCGGCCGATCTCCACCTTCTCCTCGAGCCCACTATTGTGAGACGGGAGGAGTTCCGTTCCAGCCGGACGGCATGTATCGACGAGGGAGCCTGTTCTGCCTGTGGCGAATGCCGCGAGGTCTGCCGGTTCGATGCGATATCGAGTGACCTCATCGTCGATCGATTCGCCTGTGAGGGGTGCGGTGTCTGCGCGCACGTCTGTCCTGAGCAGGCCATTGACCTCGAAGAGAACGTCTCAGGCGAGTGGTTCGTCTCAGAGACGCGGGTGGGGCCGCTCGTCCACGCCCGCCTGGGGATCGCTGAGGAGAACTCGGGGAAGCTCGTCGCTGTTATTCGGAATGAGGCGAAGACCCTGGGTAGGGAGCGGGGGCTGGGTCTGGTACTGATAGATGGCCCGCCAGGGATCGGGTGTCCGGTCATCTCCTCGATAACCGGAGTAGACCTCGTTCTGGTCGTCGCTGAACCGACGCTTTCAGGGATCCACGACATGGAGCGTATCGTGGGATTGGCTGTCCACTTCGATATACCGGTCATCGCGTGCATCAATCGATACGACATTAACCTTGACATGACCGCGAGAATCGATACGCTCTGTAACCGTGAAGGGATCCGACTCTGCGGGCGGATACCGTTCGACCAGAGGGTGACGGAGGCGATGATCCACCGACAATCGGTGGTCGAATACTGTAGTGACGGTGCGGCCTCAGCGATAGAGGAAGTATGGGATGGCGTCCTGGCATCGCTGGGCCGTTGATCGGGCAGATGGGGGAGACGCATGAGATCGGGTGTGAGCGTCGTCCCCCATCGGAGAAGAAATTAAGGAGGAACTGGAGTGGCAAAACGAGAAGATAGATCGGGAGATAGCGAGGGATCGGGCGCGTCGACAGAGGCCAGTGGGAGAACGGGACACGGAGAGACGAGTGGCCCGAACGTCGATATGGACCGACTGGCTATCGGCCGGCGCATGGCATCGATCGGTCATAAGATAGTGGTACTGAGCGGGAAGGGAGGTGTGGGCAAGAGCACGGTTGCCGTCAATCTTGCAGTTCAATTGGCGGTTGCGGGGAAGCGCGTGGGGCTTCTTGACATCGACATCCACGGCCCGAGTGTTCCGAAGCTCCTCGGGCTGGAGGGCAAGCGTCCCGGCGCCGCGCCGACGGGCATATCGCCGGTCAAGGCCGGCCCCAATCTCGTGGTGATGTCGATCGGCTTCATGCTGAGCAGTGACCAGGCACCGATCATCTGGCGCGGTCCTCTCAAGATGGGCGCCATCAAGCAGTTCCTCAAGGATGTCGAATGGGGCGAACTCGACTACCTCATCGTTGACTCGCCTCCGGGAACTGGCGATGAGCCGCTCTCCATCATTCAGCTCATCGGTCAGGCCGACGGGGCGATAATCGTGACGACTCCTCAAGAGCTCGCACTCTCCGATGTCCGCAAGTGCATCACATTCTGCCGGCGTCTCGGTCTTGGGGTGCTCGGGGTGGTGGAGAACATGAGCTGGCTCACCTGTCCCCACTGTGGGAAACGCATCGATGTATTCAAGACCGGCGGGGGGAGGAAGATGGCGCTCGAGATGGGTGTGCCATTCCTCGCGAGCATCCCCCTCGAGCCAGAGATCGTCGATCGTTCTGACCGCGGGCAGCCGTTGCTCACGGGGGAGTCGGCCACGCCCGCTGGCCAGGCATTCGGAAACATCGTTGAGCGTATACTGAGCCTCGACAGTCGTTCTCCCATGGAGAGGGCGGGCACCTCCGGGGACGACGGCAGAAGGAGGCAGGCCTCGGGAGGAGGTGCCGGGCCGGGGCACGGCGCACCATGTGATTCAGAGGAGGAGAATATGATTCCTCGTTCCGATGAAACGTTGAGGATAGCGGTCCCGATCGCAGACGGCAAGCTCTCCGCCCACTTCGGTCACTGCGAGACATTCGCCCTTGTTGATGTCGTAGGGGGAGAGATCAGAGGAACCGAGATGAAGACCGGACCCCCACATGAGCCCGGCGCCCTGCCTCGCTGGCTTCACGAGAACGGAGCGAACATCATCATAGCCGGCGGAATGGGGCAGCGGGCACGGGCGATCTTCGCGCAGAATGGCATTGAGGTCGTGGTTGGAGCGCCATCCCTTCCTCCTCATGACCTCGTTAGTCAGTACCTGAGCGGGACGCTTGCGACGGGGGAGAATATCTGTGACCACTAGTTCGGGCCGCCGAGCCTCATGCGCCGATTGCCCGCTCCCGGCCGATCGGCGCATATGCAGGATGCCTGAGGGAACGGGGCCGAAAGGCTGTCCTTCCATCGGCTTTGGAGATAGATACAAACAGGTGGAATCGATCTATACCCGCCCTGAGGTGCGCGAATACGCTCGCCAGGCCTCGATCCAGGAGGCTGCGTGCTATGCCGGCCGGGAGGTCGTCCCGTACGTGAAGCGTCCTGTGAAGCCGAGGATTCAGGAGATAGTGGAGTTTGCCCACCGCATGGGCTATGAGCGTCTCGGCCTTGCATTCTGCTCGGGGCTCCACGAGGAGGCCCGGCTGGCGACAGAGGTCTTCCGCGCGCAGGGATTCGACGTTGTCTCTGTGGTATGCAAGGTTGGGGGTGTGCCGAAAAAGAGCATCGGCGTACGGGATGATGAAAAGATCAACATCGGATCACCCGAAGCCATGTGCAATCCAGTCGGCCAAGCTATGGTGCTCAATGAGGCAGGGACCGATTTCAATGTGGTGCTCGGGCTCTGCGTTGGCCATGATGCCCTGTTCTTCAAGTTCTCCGAAGCGTTGACCACGGTCCTCGCGGTGAAGGATCGCCTGTTGGGACACAACCCGCTGGCCATCCTCTATACGCTCGACTCGTACCACCCGTGGATGAGGAAGAGCAGCACCACATAGCGAGGTGATGTACTCGATGCCGACCTATGAATACCAATGTCCTGAGTGCGGGAAGAAATTCGAGAAGTACGAGGCGATGACCTCCGAGCCACGAGCAGCTTGTCCGAGATGCGGGACGAAGGCTGAACGTCTCATCAGCGGAGGGGCTGGCATCTTCGTCAGGGCTGCTGAAGGGGAGAGTCAGGAGTCGTGCTGCGGCACCACCAACCCGTGCGATGATCCGAAGCGGTGCTGCGGCCGCTGATGGACGTTCGTCCCTCTCGAGCTGGTTCCTGGACGATCGAGGGAGGGAGTCGGTGGAGCTCAAGCCGAAGCGTTACCGCTACGAGACATCTGTTCGCTGGACCGGAGAGCATCGAGGGACGATGTCGGCCGCAGGCAAGGCCGATGTGGAGGTCGCCTGCCCGCCTGAGTTTGGGGGCGAAGGTGGGTTCTGGTCGCCCGAGGATCTCTTCGTCTCGTCGATCAATGTCTGTGTGATGACGACCTTCGTGTCGCTCGCTGAGCGGCAGAAGGTCGAACTCGTCTCCTATGAAAGTGAGGCCGATGCCCTGGCGACGATTGTCGGCGGAGAGCTTCGGTTCGTGACAGTCACGGTGAGACCGAGAATCTATGTCAGGGACGAGCGGTCGCAAGAAGAAGCTCGCCAGGCGCTCGAGAGGGCCCGATCACTCTGTATGGTAACCCTGTCTGTGAGACCCGAGGTGCGTATCGAGGCGGACATCCGGCTTGCCAACGACCCGCACGCGGCGGTATAGGCGCTCTGCCGCTCCGTCTGGACCGACGCGGGATGCTGTGGCGCACGAGATCGACGAAGGGGGAATCGCATGATTCGGTATCCGCCGTCGATGGAGACTGAGGAAGTCCCTCTGGAGGTGCGCAATCGCCAGGTTGTCAGGGGGCTGGCGACCCGCATACGTATTCTGTACGAGGCCATCGTCGAGAAGTTCGGCGACGAGGGGCTGGAGCTTATCAGAGATGTGAGCCGGGACTATGGCGAGTCGATCGCCCGGCGCGTGCGGGATCGAGAAGGGAAGATGGAGATCGCCGACGTAGGACACTTCGTCGTCAGGGTGTTCAACAATGTTCTCGTCGAAGGCGAAGTGACGGAGTTTGATGAGGATCGAATCGCCATCAAGGCCACTGCCTGTCCCTACCCGTTCACCAGCCCCGAGATATGCGAGGCCCATACGACGATGGAGGAAGCCCTCGTTCGCGGGCTGAACGAGGACCTCGACTATTTCATCGAGCGCTCCATCCCCAGAGGTGATCCCTTCTGCCTCCACGTGATCTGCCGCAAGTAGGCGAGCCCGCAGCTCTGGAATCATCTCATTTTCCTTGACATTGTGTGCGAGCGATGCAATTTTGTACGTAAACTGCGTATAATTATACGCATATCACGTACGATTCTGCCTGACGGTCTAAGGTAGGTGATAATCCGTGAAAGGTCACTTGAATCGCCTTTTCTCGTCAACGGTGCGGGCCGAGCTTCTCGCTCTCTTCCTGAGTCATCCCACAGAGGGATTCTACCTCCATGGGTTGGCGAAGGAACTCGGTAAGCGACCTTCCAGTCTGCAGAGGGAGCTCGAGAACCTGGAGAGGATCGGTCTGCTCACGAGCTCTAAGGAGGCTAATGTCAGGTACTATCGTATTGACCAGGACTGCCCGATCTATCCCGATTTGAAGGCGATATTCCTCAAAACCGTGGGCATAGGAGACTTCCTCAGACAGCGCATGTCTAGCGTAAAAGATGTCCAGATCTGCTTCATCTATGGTTCGGTGGCCAAGGGCAACGAAGAGATCGGGTCTGACATCGACATTATGATCATCGGGAGACTGGATCTGGATGAGCTCAGCCGGGCAATCGATGAGGCCGAGGAAAGCCTCAGACGAGAAATAAACTGTACGGTCTTCACTCCCGAAGAATGGGAACAGAAGCAAGGGACTTCCTTCGTTCGCCAGATACGGGCCCAGCCAAAGATTTATCTCATTGGATCTGAAGATGCCCTCTGAAGAACTCGAAAGGAAACACCTCATTGAGAAGGTGCCGGTCATTCCTGGCGAGATAGACAGTCTTCTCTCTATTGTCGAGAGAGAGACTTGAAGATTGCTCAGGTCCTGACCGCACACGATCTCGATTGGGCTCATAATCTAGCGTATAATTCGATGCTTCAATCGTGCCTTGCTCTCATGCAAGTGCACGGATATCGAACGAGAGGCCCTGAGAGGCACAAGACCGCTATCATGTTTGCACAGAGCGTTCTGGGCGAGGCGTGGAAGAGTCGTCTCAAGCGCCTCGATCGGATTCGGAGGCGACGTCACCGGGCAGTGTACGAGGTAGCCGGCCTGGTCTCTGAACAGGAAGCGACAGATAGCATCAGCCTGGCGATAGAGTTCTCGTCTGAGATTCTGAGATGAAGAAGATCGTGAGTTCACTTCTGGAAGCTGAGTGATGCAGGAACTGGTACTCACGGCGCGATCGAATCTGGTTGCAAAATACGGGGAGGGGGTAATCGGCGCGTTGGAGCGAATCCTCGGGCGCGGCGCTGGCGGGGGCCCGGAAAGGCAGCTTCTGTTCATCGACGACGAACGGTACGTCCGTCCGCTGGGAGTGGCCCCGGTTCGTAGCATCGAACCCGAGGCTATCAAGCGCCTGCTCGACCGCCTCGATGCCTCGCTCGATCGGCGCGGCGAACTTCCCGTACATTACTGCATCCTGGGCGGAGATGACATCGTCCCCTTCTATCGATTGCCGAACCCGACCCTCGATGGCGACGAGATCGTCCTCTCCGACAATCCGTATGCATCTCGTGACGACGAGTTCCTCGTTCCGGAAAGGTCTCTGGGACGTCTCCCCGATGGAGTGCTCTCAGGCTCAGGAGCGGGCGATCCTCGACGCTGGCTTGCAGTGATCGAACAATCTCTCGGTCCGGTCGAGACCCGATGTCCTGCGTCGACAGACCGCGCCGAGGCGTTCGGCTGCTCTGCGAGCGTATGGAAGGATTCATCGAGGGTAGTGTTCAGCGTCATCGGTGAGCCGGACGATTTGCGGATCTCTCCGCCGCTCACACGGGAGAACTTTTCTCCTACCTGGCTTGCAGCCAGGCGCTGGCTGTACTTCAATCTGCACGGTCTTCCCGACCGGCCGGGGTGGTATGGGCAGGCGGCCCCCGATGATCCTCCGGAGTATCCGGCGTATCCCTGCCTGATCGATCCCACGCAGATAGGGCGTGCATCGGGGGCGGTCATCGCCTCCGAGGCCTGCTACGGAGCGAATGTAGTCGGCGAAGACCACGCCACCTCGCTCGCTCTTGCATTCCTGGACGCCGGTGCGCGCGGCTTCGTCGGATCGACCGCCACGTCATACGGTCCCGCCAGGCCGCCTCCGTCCGAGGCCGATCTTCTGGTGGCAGGCTTCCTGCGCTGGGCCTCGGCCGGGATGTCGCTCGGTCAGGCGTTTCTGCGGGCGAAGGTGGAGTTCGCAGAGACGATGCTTGAGCGGCAGGGTTTCCTCGACGCGGACGACAGAAAAACGCTTCTGGAGTTCGTACTATTCGCTGATCCGATCTTCGTCGTGTCATCGGACTGATCGGTCGGATGGATCGGAATGCCGTAGAACGGTGAGAGATGATCGGGTCTCTCGGGAGGTGCGGAGGATCTGACTGGGGCACGCGGCGATGGAGGGGTGAAGAGCGAGAAGAGTCGACCACATGAGAACTGCCGGGAACCGTGGTAGACGGTGCCCGGGCTGTTCGATCGCAGGGGAGTCGTACGATCCATGTCAGAACTGAGTCGCGAGATAATTGAGGCGGTGAAGCGACAGGTCGCGGAGGAGTTCCCTGAGATGGCCGGTGTCGAGCCCGATGTAGCGCCCTGTCCATCCGGGGTCGATCCGCGCCTCGTAAGGAAGCTGGGCGCTGCGCCTCCCGGCCGGCCCGCGCGCGACCTGCACACTTTGACGTTCACGTGCAGTCTGACGACGGAGGATGGGTCGAGTATGCCGCGAGTCGTGAGGGCGACGGTCGATTCGTCAGGAAACGTCGTGAAGATGACAGTCTCCAAGTGAGGCTCGGGGGTCGGGTACGATATCTCTCGGTTCCCGTCGGGTCCAGGCTGTGCCTGGATCTCTACTGGATAACCGGCGCTCGCAGTCTATCCTCGCTGCGGTCCCCCGGGCAGGCTATCACCCGAGAAGAGATCTGTGCTGACTCCTGAAGCAGCTGAAGAGGGGCGAGGGGCTGCAAATTCTGGACTGGAGGGATATCGAAGATGCGGATCGGTGTTGTGAGCGATAGTCATGGGGATGTCCGGCTGCTGCGCGATGCGGCACGAGAGCTGGTGGAAGACCATCGGGTAGATGTCATCATACATCTGGGCGACGACTATGAGGATGCCGAAGAGCTGTTCGACCGAGGAGCAGAGGTAGTGCGTGTGCCAGGCGTGTACAGTTCGTACTACAGAGATAGCCAGATCGAAAATCGCATCGTGCGTCAGTTCGACGACATCCGCATTCTGCTCACTCATTCGCCCGAGTCGCACGAGAACGATCTGCCCGGCGATCCGGACCCGGTCATACTCGCCCAGACAGGCCTTGTCGACGTCATTGCCTACGGGCACACCCATCTGCCGCGTCTGGAGCAGGAGGAGAGGGTGATGTGGCTTAATCCGGGACATCTGCGCCGGAAGGATAAGAAGGGCGCGCCGGCGAGCTACGCCCTTCTCGACATCTCCGGCAGGATCATGAATACTCGTATACTCGAGCTGAAAACGGGACGCGAGATAGCCTCGGGGAGACTTGAACGGTCGGGTGAAACTGAGTGAAGCGAGATCTCCGCCGGGCCGGACTTCTTCTCCCACCTTCCGACGGCAAGGAGGAGAAGCCAGGACATCCTCCGTTTGCCGGGATCCCATCAGGACCTGAACGGATTCGGGCCGAGCTCCCGCAGGGTCTCGACCATCTCGGTAGCGATCCGGGCGAACCGCGTTCCTTCCGAGGCAGAGACCCACTCGAGGCGGAAGCGTTCCGGCTCGAGCCCGAGATCTTCCAGGATCAGGCCTATTGCCTCGCCCCGTTTCTCTGCCTTCAAGTTTCCCTCCTGATAGTGGCAATCCCCTGGATGACAGCCGCAGACCAGGACGCCGTCGGCTCCCTTGCTCAGGGCATCGATGACGATGTTGGGATGGAGCATCCCGCTGCACATCACCCGGACGATGTGGACGTTGGAGGGGTATTGCACTTTAGCGGTACCGGCTGCATCCGCGCCCGCATATGAGCACCAATTACAGCAGAAGGTGACTACGACTGGTTCGTATGTTTCGTTCATCTACGCAACCTCCAGAAGGGCATCAACCATTGCCCGCAGGTGATCGGGTCTGAAGTGGTGTACAAAGATCCCCTCCTTGGGGCAAGTCGCCATGCATGACCCACAGCCCTTGCAGAGTGCCTCGTTCGCCTCCACGGTCTTCTTTATCTCCTTTCCCTTCATGTACTCGATCAGGGTTATGGCATGAGCCGGGCAGGGCTCGATGCAGTATGCGCAGCCGTCGCAGTTTTCGTCGACGACGCAAGAGACCACGGGTGACTCAGCCATCTCGCCGTGAGATATGATGGCTGCTGCCCGCGAGGCGGCAGCCTCGCCGCTCACCATCGACCATGCTGCAGACGTGTCGTCCCGGGCAGAGCCACACATGAACACTCCGTCGGTGTTGAAGTCGAGCGGATTCAGATTGCCCAGAGCGCCGACGAAGAAGCCGTCGTCATCCCGCGTGAGATACAGGGCATGTTCGTAGTCCTCCTCTCCACCCGGCCGTCCCATCTTATCGCGCGTCGCGATCACGATCGTCCCCACCTCAACCTGATTCGAGCCTCCTTCGGTCACTACCTCTGCGGTGTAGTTCCCGACGAAACCCTGTACCTGTCCTATCGTCGCCCGAGGGTAGACCGTAACGTTACCCGACTCCCGCATGGACTCCAGGTGAGGTGCCAGAAGTCGCGTGGCATTCGCATCCAGGCCCGCGCCGGGTTCGTCTTCCGCGATAGCCAGATAGGTGGCGTAGCCCATCTCTCCCAGTTCTGCGGCGCAGGCAATGCCGGCCGGAGTGCCGCCGATGACCAGGCAGCTCTGAGTGACCGGGATGGAGAGTCCGGTAAGCGGCTCCTGGAGCGCTACTCTGGCCGCCCCCATGCGCATGAGGGTCCGTGCCTTTCTGGCGACTCCCTCCTTGTCATGGGCATGAACCCAGGTACACTGGTTGCGCAGGTTGACGATCTCTATCAAGTAGCGGTTGAGGCCGCCCGCCTCCGTGTACATCTGGAAGAGTGGCTCATGCGTTCTCGGGGAGCAGGCGCCCACCAGCAGGCGATTGTACTCTCCAGACCCGAGCAGCTCTTTGATCTTGACGCCATCACACCCGAACGGGGTGATCTCCACCCGGGCCACATGGGGGAGAGTGCCGACGTAGTCGGCCAGCTCCTGGATGTCGAGTACGCCGGCGATATTCGCGCCGCACCGGCAGATCATCACAGCGGTCTTCGCCTCGTCGTCTGCCGTCACCGGCAGGAGCTCGGGCGGGCTCGGTGAGGTGATCTCGGTTCCCCGCACCCCGGCGAGGCGGGCTGCGGACGCCGCTGCGGCGGCACAGGCATCGATCACCGATTCGCGGATCCCCTTGGATCCCTGCGCGATCCCACAGAGATAGACGCCCTTTCGGGTTGTTTTGAGGGGGTGTGCGTCCGGGGTGGCAGGAAGCCCATGATCGTCGAGCCCGATCCCGAGTCTTTCGGCCAGGTCCGTCATGCTCTTGGACGCGACAAGGGGCGGAGAGAGAACAACCATGTCGGCCTCGATCTCGTCTCTGTCGCCCCCCTGGCAGGAGACGACGAGGGCTCCATCGGGTCCCTGTGTCACCTCCGCGGCGGAGGCTGTGGTGAACTGGACTCCCCTCTCCCTGGCATCGTTCCAGAACGCCTCATAGCCCCTGCCCTCCAGCTTCGGGCCGCCCGAGATGACGATTGCCTCGGCCCCGGCATCCCGCTCAAGGGTGCCGAGGGCCTCGGAGGTGGCGGACATGAACGCGGTAGGAGAGCGCGGCCGGCCGCCGGAGTCGAAGTCCTCTGTTACGATCCAGGCAACTCGGTGGGGAACGGTCTCATCGTCACGCTTCACCACGCCGCCGGTGGGCCCCAACCCCGAGAGGAGCCGTTCGTATTCGAGGGAGGTGAGCACGTTGTCCAGCCTTCCGTGTCCGAGCCGCGCCAGGGGCTCACCTCGCTCTTCCTTTGCCCCGGCAGCCAGGATGATAGAGCCCACCTCGATCTCCACCTCTGCTGGTTTCTGAGAGAAGTCGATGGCATCGGGTTCACACGCCTCGGCGCAGAGGGGCTCGGTGCCTTCTCCGCACTTTCCCTCCCTGATGTAGGTGCACGCCTCGGGGTCGATCAGCGCCTTTCGTGGCGGGAAGGGGGACCAGAATCTGATCGCCTTGCTCGCGCCGCGGCCGAAGTTGAATTCCATGGGCACTGCGCCCACCGGACAGACCGGGAAGCACTCGGTGCATGCATTGCATTTGGTGGGATCGACATAGCGGACCTTCTTCTCTAAACGTACCTTGAACCCGCCGTCAGCACCCGTGACCTCCTTCAGTTCCGAAAAAGCCAGGAGGGTGACGTTCTCATTGCTGGTCAGCTCGAGCATCTTAGGCAGCAGAGTGCAGGTAGCGCACTCGTTCGTCGGGTACATCTTGTCCAACTGGGCCATGGTGCCGCCGATCGTGGGCCTCTGCTCGAGCAGAAAGACCTTGAACCCCTCCTGAACGAGCTCTGCCGTGGCCCGCATCCCGCTGATTCCGGCTCCAATGACGAGTACCGAACCCTTCATGGTCTCTCCCCTGATTGTGTGAGTGCTCTTGTCTGATTGTGTAAGTGCTCTTGTCTGATTGTGTGAGTGCTGTGATCTGCTTGTGTGAGTAGTATATAGACAGCGTTCGTCTCTCTCTCTCTCTCTCTCTCTCTCTCTCTCTCACGCAGAGAATCCAGGTCCCCTGTACATGCGTCGGGCAGCCGAGGGAGCGGGTACAGATCGCTACCTGGCTTCTTCCTTTCCCTGCCTGAATGCCGCCCGCAGATCACTCGCCGCTGCCATCACATCGTCGGCACCCATGACGGCCGAGATGACAGCGATTCCATCCGCCCCTGCTCGCCCCACGAGTGTAGCATTTGTCTTGTCGATTCCGCCAATTGCGACGATCGGAACGCGCAGCTCCGGCCTGAGTCCGGCGATGATCTCCGTTCCCAGCGGCGGGAGGGCGTTCTCCTTGGTCGTCGTCGCGTAGATCGGTCCGATGGCAATGTAGTCGGGGGAGGCCCTGGCCGCCGCTCGCGCCTGATCCTCGCTGTGTGTCGAGAGCCCGAGGATCTTCCCCGAACCGAGAAGGCGGCGGGCAACATCGGGCGGCATATCCTCCTGGCCGAGATGGACGCCATCTGCATTGACCGCCAGGGCGAGGTCGACGCGATCATTTATGATGAGCGGAATCCCGCGTTCTCCGGTGAGCTTTCTCAGAGAGCGGGCATCTTCGTACAGGATCCGGTCGTTCGATTCCTTGTCGCGGAGTTGGACGATCGTGGCACCTCCAGCGATCGCCTGGGCGACAAGGGCCTCCAGCGGCCGGCCGCGGGCCAGCCTGCGGTCGGTGATGACATAGAGGCTATAGTCCGGGGATCGTCTCTGTTTCATGGGGATCCCTCATCAGGCCATTGGAGCTACCTCGCCGAGGTCTCCGCGCCGGGATGCGCTCGTCAGCGTTCCCCCTCCAGAGATCATTTATACGATGTGCCTGTGGCTTCGATCATCTCTGCATGATGTGGGCAGAAGTCCGGGCCGGCACCCAGCTGTGCTCTGATCAGATCCTCCTGCCAGTGCGCATTGTATAGTCGACATGTGGGTTCCTGACAGAACGGTTCGCCGCTCACGTGGAACATGAATGCCTGCATCACATAACCGAGGATCACATCGGTAAGGCGTTCGTCATCGTGGTCGAGGAATCGGGGCCTGTTTGTGCGTTCCCAGTCGATGAGAGCCTGTAAGCTCGGCCCTCCGGCCGCCGCCTGGCGCCGGAGTACATAGTACTCACGGGGCCTGGCCGGCGCCTCGACGACCCCGCTCGTGGAGATGAGCGAAGGGTACCCGCAGAGGATGACGCGCGCATGATAGCGCCCATCGGCTTGCTCCCACGTGGCGAAGAGCCTCCGCGTGAGGACGATGTGCAGATGCTCTAGGCTCGACTCCTCGTGGGGGACGAGCAGGGCGAGAGTGTGCGCCAGGAGCGAGCCCTCGTACAGGACGCCGCCGCTTGTGCGGTGCGGCGCGGCCAGTTGTCGCGCTTCGAATTCGATCTCCCCGGATAAGAGGTCAGGCTGACCCTGGCGATCGATCTGTTGTGCGGGGTCGTGTATGCGCAGTGAGGCGAGACTCTTCGCCAGACTCTCTTGACGCTGTGAGCGTTCGGCGTCGGGGATCGACCTCAGGTGGTGAACGGCGAAGTCGATACGTTGTGTCACCGCTAGGGTCGGGAAGAGATCGTGGAGGTAGCTCGCGATGGCGTCGAGATCGAGGGTAGACGCCGCTCCGTCGTGGTACAGATAGATGGTGCTGGGGAGGCGCCTCTGGTCGATCGTCGCTGGCATCCTGTATGATCCCGTGTGGACAAGCCGCTAGGCGAATTCCTTCAGTTTCTCGAGAGCGACCTCAGCCGCGCGTCTGCCGGAATAGAGCATCGCGCCGAATGTCGGACCCATCCTCGGCAGGCCGTAGACAGCGGTTACCGCCATTCCCGTCACGATGAGTCCAGGATAGAGTTCGCCCGTGTGGTCGACGAGGGCATCTTCCGATCGCTCCACCCACATCGCGCCGGTACCCCGGAGTGTGACAAGACCGTGTTCTTCCATCTTGCGGGCGACGCAGGCGTCGTGGCCGGTGGCGTCGATGACGAGTTTTGATTCGATTCCAATCGGGTCGACGCAGCTTATCTCGCGTGGGAGGGCGGCGACGGGCGTCCAGTTGATGACGACTCCCGCGGCTCGGCTATCGCGCACGACAACGTCATCGAAGATCGTCATGTTGGCGAACTTGGCTCCTGCATCGCAGGCCGCGGCGATCAGTTTCGAACACGCGTGAGGTCCGTCGGCGACGTACAGTCCGGGTGTGGCCTGCTCAAACGGGACACCGAGTTCTGCGAGTATCTCCTGTCCCGGCGCCCGCACGGTAACCTTGTTCATCAGATACCCGCCCAGCCAGAATCCTCCTCCCAGGTAGTTGTTGCGCTCCGTGATAAGTATCTTCGCCCCGGCCGCGGCAAGCTCGCGGCCCGCCATGAGTCCGCTCGGGCCTGCGCCGACGATGATGACGTCGGACTCGGCGTACGCATGGAACTGCTTCATGAAGCTGTCTATGATGGCGCGGGTGACTTCCTTCTCTCCTACGGGTTCGAATATCGGCATCTGCTCTTCCTCCTCGTCTCATCTGCGCCTGTACAGGGATTTATCGAGATCACCTGCGGGCCGGAATGTCAGCCTGAGGACTGTGTCTTGAGGTATGCGAAGATACGATAAGAGGTCGAGGTCTCTGGTGTCAACAGAAAAGCTTGTTCCGGTTAGGAATGCGCTTGACGGCGGAAGGGGCGTTGTTTACCCTATAGAGCGCATTCCTTCCGACGGCAGAGGCTCTCGTTACTGGTCTATTCGTGATTGAGATCCAATCAGGAACCCATTGAGGTGACTATGCTGCGACGTATCGGACTGTTCCGTCTGTTCGGGATCCAGGTCTCGCTCAACTACACGTGGTTCATCATCTTCGCTCTCATCACGTGGACGCTCGCTGTCCGCTACTTTCCCTCCACCTATCCCGGGCTATCGCCCTGGGTGTACTGGCTGGTGGGCGCAGTGGCCGCATTGCTCCTGTTCGTCTCAGTCCTGTTCCACGAGTTCTCGCACTCGCTCGTGGCGCGTCGGAGCGGGCTCCCGATCAAGGAGATCACGCTCTTCATCTTCGGCGGCGTGGCCCAGATGGGCGAGGACGTGAAAGACCCGAGGACCGAACTCAAGATGGCTGTAGCAGGGCCGGCAGCGAGCGTGCTGCTGGCAGTTCTCTTCGGGGCGAGTGCGGCCTTTTTCTACATCACCGTGGGGAGGAGTCCTCTCGTCGCGGTCTTGACCTACGTAGCCACGCTTAATCTCATCTTGACGTTCTTCAATCTGGTCCCCGGCTTTCCCCTCGATGGCGGGCGTGTGCTGCGGGCGCTCCTGTGGATGAGGACGAACGACATCAGGCAGGCGACCAGGATTGCCAGTGCTGTGGGGCAGGGCTTCGCTATCCTGCTCATTCTTCTGGGGGTCGTGAGTTTCCTCAGCGGCCAGCTCGTCAGTGGAGTCTGGCTGGTGCTGATCGGGCTCTTCCTCAAGCAGGCTGCGGAGTTAGGCTATCGACAGGTGATGGTGCGGCGCTCTCTGATGGGCATAAAGGTGCGGGAGCTCATGACGGCTGAGGTCGTGGCTGTCGATCCTTCCCTGACTCTTGAGCGGCTTGCCCACGACTATTTCCTGGGGTACCGATATTCGAGCTTCCCTGTATTGCAGGAAGGAGAGGTGGTGGGGATGGTCGGGCTCGATGAGATGAAGCGCGTGGCGCGGGAGGTCTGGCCGACCGTTCGGGTGATCGAGGTGATGCGTCCTCTTGCGCCCGATGGCTACGCCCACCCGGACGAGGATGCATCCCACGCGCTGGCGCGTATGCTGAGGGCCGACCTCGGTCGGCTCCCGGTCATCGAGAACGGCGAGCTCGTGGGAATCCTGACCCGGCGGGACGTCATGCACCTTCTGCGGATACGGACGGACCTGGGCGAATAGGCGGGCGGAGAGCGCATGCGCCTCGATCCGTTCCCATTATTATCTTGACGGTCAAGGGTGATTTTGCTATATTCTGAACCGGACGCATACGGGCGCGCTGGGAAGCAGTGTCTGCTGCCGCTCTCGGCGGGTTCTTCTATCTATTGATCCCTGTAGGGCTCGTTCCACGTGGATACCGGCTATGGCGACGGAGCCCGGGTCTCACCTTCGTCTTCAGCGTCGTCGCTGGCTCGGAGGGAAGTTAGCCAACCGCTGTGATGGGATGCTCTACACTCCTGAAGGCTCTACACGCGAGGATGTGCAGCCATGATCGAAGTGAAGGTATCGGGGTTGGCGCTGGATGGCTCCAATAATACTCCAGTTGTTCTTCTCAAAGAGCGAAACGGCGAGCGAGTTCTGCCGATCTGGATCGGCGCTCCGGAGGCAAACGCCATTGCCATGGCACTGGAGGGAATTCAGGCCGAGCGGCCCCTTACGCACGACCTGATGGCGACTATGATCGAAGGTCTTGAGGCGAAGGTGAGCAAGATCGTCATCAGCGATCTGAAGGATAACACCTTCTACGCCAAGATCTACGTGGAGGCGAAGCAATCGATCGTTAACATCGATGCGCGGCCTTCGGACTCCATCGCCCTCGCCTTGCGTGTGAAAGTGCCGATCTACGTGGCCGAAGATGTCATGACGTCGAGCGGCACCACGCTCGAGATCGATGATGAGACAAAGGCGAGAGCCTTGCGTGAGTATCTCGAGCGCCTCAATCCCGAGGATTTCGGGAAGTACAAGATATGAGTCAGCGGGGATCAAAGCCTATCCGTGATCGTCGGGCCCATCGGCGGGCTGCTGTCGAAGTCCCGGTCAAGATGGGGGGCATCGAGGAAGAACTCGCTGAGGGCGCTCTGATGACCCAGACGTGCAATATCAGCTCTGGCGGTGCCTATTGCCGAGTTTCGACCTACGTCGCACCTCTGACAAAGCTGGGAGTCACAATGTTGATTCCGATCCGAACACGCAGGGGTCGGAAGAAGACAGAAGTGATCAGGTGTGAGGCGATCGTCGTCAGGACTGAACCTGAGGAACCGCGGCCAGGGCAAGAAGAGTACAGATGTGCCCTGTCATTCATGAATCTGCGCTCTACCGATCGGGCGAAGATTGATACGTATGTCGAGCAGCAACTGTCGGCCAAGAACGCGAAAGAAAAAGCGCGTCAGAGGAGCACGGAGAGAGGATAGGGCAACAGAGCGAACTTTATTCTGAGAGGAAGCCTCCTCCGTCCGATTCGAATAGCGGTCTGGGGAGGTTGTTTCTACTAGATGGCGATTCCATACTCTATCTGGTTCTGTCGGCACAGAAGCCTGGCTGTCGGGTTGCGAGTGGGGGGGCTCATCCTGGCGGCGGCGATCTGGAGCGGATGCGCCTCTCTTCCGGAGCTGGGCGGGAGGCGGCAGGCGGATGCATACCGCTACTTCACTGAGGGGGTGGTGCTGCGCGAAGAGGGAAGGGTGGAGGAGGCGTTGAAGAAGTTCGAGGCCGCAGCCCGCGTCGATCCTGGATCGGCGGAGGTGCAGCGCGAGCTGGCGCGCGGGTACTTTATCGTTGGTGAATTCACGTTAGCCCGCCGCGCCGCGGCGAAAGCAGTTGACCTCGATCCGCTCGATTCGGAAATGCACGCGCTCCTCAGTACTATTGCTTTTGAGACCGGGGATATTCCGTACGCGGTGCGAGCGTATCTCCGGGTGGTCGACCTCGAGCCTGACGATGCAGAGAACTACCTCCTGCTCGGTTCTCTCCTGGAGGCAATGGCCGATTTCGAGGGCGCACTCGGTTCCTTCAGGAGGGCGGCTGAGCTCGATCCCGGATCGCCGCGCCCGTTGCTGAAGCAGGGTCTCATGCTCGAGCGGCTGGGGAGATTCGATGAGGCCATCGATTACTATCAAGCAGCGATCGAACTCGACTCGCTCGAACCGAGCGCATACATCCGCCTGGGCCTTGCCTGGGAAGAGCTCGAGGATTTCTCGGAGGCGCGCGACGTCTACGAAAGGGCAGTGGATCTCTTTCCGCATCAGAGGCACCTCCATCGGAGGCTGGCGAACGTTGCCATCCGGCTCCAGGACTATGATGCTGCCCTCCATCACTGTGGGGTGCTCATTGCCGCCGATCCCATTGATGTGGGAGCTCACCGGAAAGCAGGCTATGCGTTCTATCAGAAGGGCCTGTTTGACGAGGCGCTGCGGGAGTTCCTCATCATCCTGGGGATATCGCCCGAGGATGCCGAGGCCCGCTACTATGTAGCGAGGCTCTACTATGCTCGCGGACTCGACGATCGGGCAGAACAGGAGCTGCAGAAGGTCGTCGAGCTCGATCCGGGCCACATCGATGCCTGGACGTACCTTGGGTTTGTCAGTCTTCAGCGAGAGGAGTATGGCCAGGCCGCAGCCTCGTTTCGCCGAGCGCTCGCTCTCGGAGGTGACGAGGGATACCTGAATCATGTTCTCGGTGTCGCCTATGTCAGAATGGGCAGACTCAGTGATGGGCTGCGGGCATATCGCGCAGGACTCAAGTCGAGACCCGATGACGCTGAGATCTGGTACGACCTGGGCACACTGTACGACAGGTTGGGGCGAGTCGAGGATGCCGTTTCGGCCTTCAGGCGCGTGATCGAGCTTGATCCGGACATGGCATCGGCCTACAATTACATCGGATACTCGTACGCGGAGCGTGGCATCAATTTACGAGAGTCTGTCCAGCTTATTGAGAAGGCGCTTGCGCTCGATCCCGACAACGGATTCTACATCGATAGTCTCGGGTGGGCCTATTTCCGGCAGGGGAGGCTGGAGGAGGCAGTGGCCGAGCTAGAGCGGGCGGCCCAGCTCGTCGAGGATGCAGCCGTTCACGATCACCTTGGCGACGCCTACTATGCAGGGGGCTCACTCGAGGGTGCCCGGAGACATTGGGAACGATCTCTGGAGCTTGATCCGGACAACAGGGAAGTAAGCAAGAAGCTCCGAATGCTCGGTTCCCCCGAGTAAAATCATACGGACATCGGTCATCCGGAGAGGGGTGGACGCCATGCCCGCTACCGATGAGCGGGTCGCTGTAGTCTGCTGTGAAGATTACGCTCCACAGCACGTTGACGATGGAGTGGCACGCGCCTTTCGCCTGCTGGGAGGACTGGACCATTACGTCCGCCCTGACATGCGCGTCGTCATCAAGCCGAATCTCCTGGCGGGACGGGAGCCGCAGGCCGCGGTGACGACGCACCCCGCACTCGTTTGCGCCGTGGCAAGACACGTGGCCGAGCTGGGCGCACATCCGATCATCGCAGACAGCCCATCTGGACCGTTTTCGACAGCCGAGCTCCAGTCCGTGTACCGATCGACAGGCATGGAGACAGCCTCCCGTGAATCCGGGGCTGCTCTCTCCTGTGACGTGGAGCTCGTGGAACAACCTGTCCCGGGCGGGAAGGCTATCAGTCGGGCACGGTTACTCCATGCGATTCTCTCCGCCGACCTCATCATCAATCTGCCAAAGCTGAAGACTCACGGCCTTACGCTGCTTACTGGCGGCGTTAAGAACATGTTCGGAGCGGTCCCCGGGAGAGAGAAGGCGCAGTACCATCTGCGATGGCCGGACCGCTCCGACTTCAGCGAGATGTTGGTCGATATCTGGATGCTCACAGCTCCAGGTCTTACCGTCATGGATGGGATTGTCGGTATGGAGGGAAATGGACCGGGTGGCGGCGATCCCCGGTGGTTGGGTGTCCTCATCGCCGGCACCTCAAGTCTTAGCGTTGATATGGTGGCGGCCGCTGTGGTCGGCATACCGCCGATGGAGGTGACGACGACGCGGGCTGCGATAGCACGGGGTCTGGGGCTACGCAGTCTCGAGGAACTGGATCTCGTCGGCGCACCTCTCCACAGGGTTGGGGTGAGTGACTTCGCCGTGCCGCGTCTGTGGCTGATCACGGAGTCCATGCCCGCCGAGGTGAAGGCGGTCATCAAACGCCTGCTTCGGCCCAGGCCGGTGCTCGCGCCAGAGCGGTGCGACGGGTGCGGAACCTGTGTAGAGGCCTGCGCTGCGGGGGCCATCGTCCTTACGAACGGGAGGCCCGATACCGACCTCAGTGTCTGTATCCGGTGCTTCTGCTGCCAAGAGATGTGTCCGCAGGGTGCGATCTCCATAGACAGGCCGCCGATGGTCAACCGCGTCTTTCGTCTGCTTCGAACGGTCGTTCCTGCATAGCGGGTCGGAGCAGGCGACCTCCCCACCGGGGCTGTCAATGCAGAGTGGGGGAGGGAGTTGGAGAATGGTTGCTATGCGCCACACGATCACATCTGATCGGTGGTCACCGACGGGATGGATTGGAGCAGATGTGAGGGGCGGCACCGTCGAATCGAGTGTCATCCTGAACGAGGCTGGCTCAACCTATCGCCGGAGGATGTCGAGATGAGAGGAGGCATCAATTCACACCAGGAAGTCGTGGCGATGTATGAGAAGGTTCTTGCCGGAGAGGAGAGGCGGTTTCCCAACAAGTTCTTCGACGGTCAGGACGGGAAGAAGCGAGCACGGATCGTAACACGCTACCTGTTTGATCAGAAGCTGAAGATCCCGCCCGATCAGATTCCCGTGAGGATGCACAAGAAGCTCTTCTACGAGAATGGGCTTGCCTGGATGCTCGGCAAGTGCTTCGGCTGGTCGCCATACAAGGCGATCGAGAATGCCTATCCCGGGTACTACAAGCCGTGGCAGTTCAATGTCAAGGGCATCTGGAGAGGAGCTCGCGGGCTGGAGCTCGCCGCCGAGGCGACTCGTTGGATGGTCAAGATGGAGAATGTCGGGGCCGAGGAGGTGCCCCGAGAGGTGACTCCCGAGATATTCGCGAAGTACGATCTCTCCGGCATGCTTTCCATGTGCTTCCATGGCTCCTGTTATCGGGCGATCGAGAATGCCTATCCCGGACGCTATCAGCCGTGGGAGTTCAAGAACGTTCCCAAGCACTTCTGGTCTGGCGAGCAGGGCATGGAGAATGCGCGTGCTGCGACCAGGTGGCTCGTTGAAGAGGTACTGAACATTCCGCGGGAGCGTGTCTTCTCAGAGATGACATATGAGCTGTTCCGCAGACACGGCCTGGGCGGAATGCTCACGCGCTGTTTTGGCGGGTCCTCGAAGGCCGCTCTGCGTTGGGCCTATCCCGATCTTGGTGTGAGGCAACCGGGTACGGCAAGGAGCGAACAAAAGGAAGATGCTGACCGCAAAGCAATTGCCTGGCAACGGCATCACGCGCCGGCGAGCTAGGAAGATCCTGTCGCTCTTCAAGGGCAAGCGGATAGCGGTTGTCGGCGACCTCATGCTCGACGAGTACGTCTGGGGGAACGTCACCCGGGTCTCGCCGGAAGCGCCCGTGCCGGTCGTGGAGGTATCGAGTGAGTCGGTGGGATTGGGTGGTGCAGCAAACGTCGCGGCGAATCTCGTCTGCCTCGGTGCTGAACCGGTGCTCTTCGGTGTCGTAGGGAGAGATCCCCAGGGGAAGCGGTTGCTCCGCGCGCTTGATGATGCGGGCATAGACAGAGACGGCATATTCCTCGAGAGCGGTCGCGCGACGACGGTCAAGACCCGCATCATTGCACATCAGCAGCAGGTGGTGAGGGTCGACCGGGAGTCGACGACGAGGGTCGGGAGGGCAGTACAGAAGCGTCTGGTTGCCGCCGTTGAGGGTGCTCTTGGCAGTGTCGAGGCTGTTATCTTCGAGGACTATGACAAGGGAGTCCTGACGGCCTCGGTGATTCGCCGCATTATCGAATCCGGGCGAGCGAACGGCGTGATCGTCGCGGCAGATCCGAAGTTCGATCATTTCTTCGATTACCGCGGAGTCAACCTGTTCAAGCCGAATCAGGCCGAGACCGAGCGGGTCTTGGGGATCAAGATCGAGAGCGATGAAGATCTTCTCGTCGCAGGCAGCCAGCTTCTCGACTTGTTGGGAGGAGCATCAGTGCTCATCACTCGAGGGGAACGCGGCATGGTGCTGTTTCAGGCGACCGGCGAGGCGACCGTCATTCCCACGATGGCGAGAGAGATCTACGATGTCTCGGGAGCCGGCGACACGACGATGGCCGCACTTACTCTCGCGCTCACTGCCGGCGGGAGTATCGAAGAGGCTGCCGCGATTGCGAACCATGCCGCGGGAATCGAGGTGGGCAAGATCGGCGTCGTTCCCGTCAGGTACCAGGAGTTGTCTCGGGTCCTGCTCGACGGCGGTGATTGACTGGGTGTACGCCGAGGCGGCTTCCGGAATGGCGAAACGAATACGATGTCTCGAACAGCCGCGGCCCCAGGGCGTGAGATCACTTTGCTGCCGTGCCCGGTCAGGCGTTGAGGGGTAGCGGTTTTCTGCTGCCGTCCGAGGAGGCCGGAGGTTTGGTAGTGCGCGACGCAGGGTCCGAACAGGGGCGATGCGATGTGGGAATAGTAATCGCGTTGAGCGAATTGCTGCCGATCCGGAACCGGGCAAGGGACGAAGGGAAGACGGTTGTCTTCACCAACGGGTGTTTCGACCTGCTCCATCTCGGACATGTTCACTATCTCGGCCGGGCTCGTCAGTTCGGGGATATACTCGTCGTCGGCCTGAATGACGACGCCTCGGTCACCCGGGTCAAGGGTGAGGGCAGGCCTATCATTCCCGAGGATGAGCGAGCATCTATAGTTGCGGCGCTCGAGTGCGTCGACTACGTCACGATTTTTGGCGAGACGACCCCGGCCAGGCTGATTGCCGCTCTCGTCCCCGACGTGCTGGTCAAGGGTGGAGACTATCGCGTCGAGGATATCGTGGGCCGCGAGACGGTGGAGGGTGCGGGCGGCCGTGTGGAGGTTGTGGAGCCCGTCCCCGGCCGATCGACGAGCGGGCTGATCCGGGCGATATGCGGGCAATTCGGGCCTTAGATGGCCGGATCCAGGCTCAGATTTCGGGGAGATTTCGGGGGGAACCTTTCCCGGCCCTGGAGCGTCTGCCTGGTGAGGAGCTGGGCTAATGGCCAGTAGTGAGCTGAGAGGCTTGTCGGACGAGGAGCTCTTTCGGGAGTCCTGGGAAGGGGATCCGAGCGCGTTCGACCACCTGGTGGAGCGGTATAAGGTCAAGCTGTACAACTTCATCTGCCGCATGGTCGGTGACCCGGATCAGGCAGAGGATCTGTTACAGGAGACATTCATCCGGATATATCGAAAGCGGCAGGAGCATGATCGCATCAAGAAGTTTTCCACATGGACATACACAATTGCCGCCAATCTTGCGAGGGACGAGTTGCGGCGCCGGAAGCGGTGGTCATTCGTCTCATTTGAAGATAGCATCAGGCAGAAGCAGGGGGCGTCTTTCGCGATGGCACGGGGGCCTCAGGAGGATCTGGCGCGCGCAGAGATACGCCGTCACATCCTGGTCGCCATGGAGTCGTTGAACGCCAAATATCGGATGGCGTTCATATTGCGGGACATCGAGGGTCTCTCCTACGAACAGATCGGGGAGGTTCTTTCGATTCCGCTGGGGACTGCGAAGTCACGCGTGAACCGGGCGAGAGCTGAAATGCAGAAGCGGTTGCGTCCCTACCTGGACGGCACCACAGAGTAGTCTCTACTGTTCGAGGAGTGTGTATGGTGTTCACGTGCCGCAAAATAAGAGGGTTGGTGAGCGACTATCTCGACGATACGCTGCCTGTCGATCAGAAGCGGGCATTCCGGGCCCATCTCGATCGATGTGGCCGGTGTCGCCGACATGTCGCGAGCCTCACGCGCCTGGTCAGCGAGATCAGGAGTATGGAGACTCTGGAGCCGACCCCTGGATTCGAGGTCCGGCTAAGGCACAGGCTCCAGGAGGATATAGTCGAGATACCTATCCCGAGGCCCCAGGCCGTCCCTTCGTGGAGGTTGGCCGCGCTTGTCGTGGCGGCCTCATTGGTGATACTGGTGGGAGGTGCGGTCTGGTGGTCGAATTGGATGCGGAGCGCAGATAGCCTTCCTCCGGTGGCCGAGTCGATGCCGCCGATCGAAGCTCCCGCGACCGAGTTGCTCGCCCGCGGAGAGTCAGTTGAGAAGGAGGCCGCGGAGGCCCTGGCGCCGTCCGCGGGTGTGACTGTGGGCGAAGCGGAGACGGTCGGTTCACCGCGGGTCGCGGAGACGCCGTTCCGAACCGGCGCGCCGGTTCGCACCGTGTACCTGCTCGACAATCTGCCCTCCGGGGTGATGGCTGTTGATGTCAGCAGTGCGGGAGAACCGCGTGTCGCACCGGAGAGGAGGCCAGCGGGCGACAGCGTCTTCTACCTGCTGCCGGCGGTCTCGACAGAGCGCGGGAATGTGATCTCGACGTACTAGAACAGGTCGAATGGGCAGAGGGGGCCCGCAGACGAGCTGTCTCGGGGTGAGCACCATGGCTTGGGATGCTCGCTTCTGAGAGGCGGGGAGAATGTGCCATGAAGGAACAACGTGCGTGGAAGGCCGCCCGAGGGCTCCTCTCGGCCACGGTTCTCGTGATCTTCGTCAGCGCCGGCCTGGCGGGTGCGGCTGAGCGGTTTCTCACCTCGCTCGAGCGGGAGCTGAGTGACCTGTTCGAACAGACCAAAGAGTCTGTGGTGACGGTGAGAACGGCTCCGCCTTTGCCCGTGGTCGAGGGTCATGAACTGCTTTTCTTCGGACATCCCTGGCCAGGGGCGGTCGCCTCTGGCGTGGTGTTGAATGCAGAAGGCTACATCCTGACGACCAGCGGCATCTCCAAGGTAACGGGAGGAGATGTGAAGGTCGTCCTCTCAGACGGGCGAGAGCTGGACGGCGAGGTGATCGGCAGCGATCCGCTGAGCGACATCGCTGTCGTGAAGCTCGAATCAGGTTCCCCGAGGCCGGCCGTGTTCGGCAACTCCGACCGGATACGAGCCGGCTCCTGGATCATCGTCCTGGGCAACTCGTTCGGGGTCTCACCTTCGATCACGTTCGGCATGGTCAACGCGGTGCGGAACGATGGCCTATTTCAGGTGAGCGCCAGTGTCAGCCCGGGGAGCGGCGGGAGTCCTGTCTTCAATAGTGCCGGGGAGGTAATAGGCATTCTGAATGCATCGCTCTCTGATCCGCTCACGCTCAGCCTCGGCGGAGAGTCCGGGAAAGACGAGCTGCGGGTGCTTAATATGCCGTCTCGTGTATCGAGCCTCGTCACTCCGATCAACAACGTGCTTGAAGTCGCGGACGAGCTAATCGCACACGGACGGGTTGAGCGCGGCTGGCTCGGTATTGCCATGCAGGATCTCGATGAGGAGCTGAAGGAGGGGCTCGGCGTCGAGAACGGCATCATCGTGAAGCGGGTCGTCGAGTCGAGTCCGGCAGAAGAGGCAGGACTCGAGGTGGGCGATGTAATCGTTGGATATGACGGCCAGGCAGTCGAATCGACGAGCGACTTTCGGCGCATGGTTATGGGAACATCGCCAGGAAAGCGCGTCACGATCGAGGTGAAACGTGACGGTGAGACGAAGAGACTGAGAGTCAATGTCACCAGCCGGGCGGAGAAGGCTGTCAGTCTTCAGGAATGGCCGGATGTGCTCTCGCTGTACGACAAAGAGTGGCGTGAGCAACTCAGGGCCGGTGCAGAGAAGCTGAAGGAGGCTGAGGGGAAACTGCACGAGGCTGAGAGGAAGCTGGACGTAGACTTGAGGGTCGAGATCAGGCGCCTGGAGCAGAAACTACAGGAGCTCGCCAAGGAGCTCAAGAGATTGGAACAGGAAAAGAAGTGATACATGAGGCCCCTGTCAAGGGGTCGGGTGTGAACATCCTCTCGTGGTGCAGTGAAGCCAGCGAAGCCTCACACAGCACAGGCGGGCCAGACACGCCGAGGGCTTTCCTCCGGACAGGAGAGCCCCCGGCGTCTTTCGTTCTATCACAGGTCGAGGTACCAGATGAGCATCACCTCGTTCTTGAGTTGCGGGTGGCCGACATAGGCGTAGCGGTGGATCTGTCCCAGGCGGCACCCTTGCTTGGCATAGAATCGGCAGGCCGGAACGTTGATGTTCTGTGTTTCGATCTTCAGGTGCGTACACCCTCTGGCACGGCACCAATTGACGGCATGCTGGAAGAGCCTCGTCCCGATATTGTTGCGCCGAAGATCCGCAGCGACCCGTAGATCCCAGAGTACCGCGAGATCGTGCCGCCCCTCCAGCATGTGCACGCCGGGTATGTCAAATGCCACGGCTGCACCCCCTACGTTGCGGCCTCCATAGACGGCGATGAAGATCCCCCAGTTGCGAATCTCGAATCGTGTCTGCCATCGTTCAGGGCCCGCGTCTTCATAGCTGTCGTAGTCTTTCGTGTACGGTGTGTCGAGGTGCTCTTCGCGCAGGGCGATCCCGCCCAATCCTCGATCGAGGAGTTCGACGCGAAGTATGGATTCGACCTCGAACGCGATCGGGATTGCTGCGTACTGCCGCAGTTCATCCGGCCCGGCCTCTCTGATCTCGATCTGCATCTCGATACCTCACAGTGAACATCTGCTCGGGCCGATCCTGCACGTCAGCTCCGAACAGATTCGCAGGTATTCGCATCCGGCATTCTTGAACGCGCGAATGAAGCGACGGCCGTCTTCGCCATCTCCTGTCTCATCTTGTTGTTCCGGCTCAACCGCTTCCCCGATCTCATCTTGACGATAGAGGGGTGCCGGGCGGATGTCAACCTTTTCTCTAGCACCGGGCATCGGTGCCGGGCCATCCAGATCAGCCCCCTCGTCATCTCCGCTAACTTCCTAATCTATAAGGTCTTACGTGCCTGGTGGCACGGACGAAAAAGGCCAGATTTCGCTTGACAACTGGCAGATGACCGGTTAGGATAAGAGCGAGAAGCGATATCGTCATAGTTAACTCCCCAAAGAACGTCCTCTTACGGGTGCCGACGATTAGTCTTCCGTGAGATACGGCGGGGTCAGGTCCGCCTGATTTTTTTCGCCCCATGCACACGTCGGTCCCCGACTATAGGCATTGAGTTGACAGCGGTCGGACAGCCCGAATCCGAACGAAGATGGCGCCTATAGGCGGTTTTTTTGATGTTGAGGCATGTGATTTTATTCACAACATTTTGGGGCTGACGTCCAGGGAGGGCGCGCATCTTTTTCGGCCCACGAACTGCACACTATGAGGAGATCTCTGATGAGAGGCGAATTCACAAACGAGACCTATCTCGATTTCTCCGCTCCGGATGAGAAGGCTCGGATGGAGCGGGCGATCGCCGACGTCGCATCGCGTCTCGGGGAGACATACGACATCGTGATCGGGGGCGAGCGGGTCCGTACGAAGCAGACATTTTCTTCGTACAATCCAGGGAACCCCGAGCAGGTCATAGGTGTGTTCCA
>LJUI01000094.1 GCA_001303705.1 candidate division TA06 bacterium SM23_40 | reverse complement strand
CTGAGGACTGAGATGTGTACAACGCCGGCGAGCGGTACCGGAACGGTACCTGCTCGCCGGCTTTCTTCGTCGTTCACCTTCTCGTTCACCTTGACTCTTCGTCCCGCTCGCATCTCACTGTTCGTCCTGCTCATATCCCGAGAGCCACCGGGCTATCTCCCGAGGACTCCATCCTCATCCTCCGGCGGGCCCGGGCTCAGGTCCTGACAGCTCCATTGCCACCCTCGGACGGGCCACGCTCGAGTTCCCACGGCTCCATGCCCATTCTCCCGCAGGCCACGCTCATGCAGCGACAGCTCACGCCCTCACGGGGGTCCTATAGAATACGCCGTTCCCCGGACTGGCAACTGCCTTTTGCGCTTGACTTGCCCCGCGTCCTGCCGTATGGTGTAGCCTCTGATGATCGAGTACGAAAGGAACTGTGATGCTGGAAGTCCGATTCATACGCGAGAATGCTGACCGTGTGAGGAAAGCGATACAGGATAAGGGCGAGGCCGTCGATTTCGATCGCTACCTCGAACTCGATGGCGTGCGCCGCGAGGTGGTGGGTGAGAGGGACCGCCTCCGGCATGAACATAACACCGCGTCGGAGACGATTGCCCGACTCAAGCGGGACGGGCAGGATGCGGCCGGACAGATTGCCGACATGAAGGCCCTCTCATCGCAGATCAAGGAACTCGACCAGAAGATCCGTACGATCGACACCGAGCTGACCGAGCTCCGAGCAGCCATCCCGAACATACCGCATCCCTCTGTGCCCGTAGGTGACGTGACGGCAAACGAGGTGGTGAGAGACTGGGGAAAGCCCAGAGAGTTCTCGTTCTCCCCACTCCCTCATTGGGAGATCGGTAAGACCCTGGGTCTGCTCGACTTCGAGGCGGCGTCGAAGATCGCCGGCGCTCACTTCGTGCTGTACCGCGGCCTGGGCGCCCGTCTCGAACGGGCGCTCATCAACTTCATGCTCGACGTCAGCACAAAGGAGAAGGGATATACAGAGGTCTTTCCTCCGTTCCTGACGAACCGAGAGGCAATGTTCGCCACAGGCCAGCTCCCGAAACTGGAAGAGGACATGTATCGGTGTGAGGTGGATGATCTGTTCCTCAATCCCACGGGAGAGGTGCCGATCACGAATCTGCACCGCGAGGAGGTGCTCCGTGAGGACCAGCTCCCGCTGAAGTATGCCGCCTATACTGCCTGTTTCAGGAGGGAGGCCGGATCATACGGAAGAGATACTCGGGGGCTGCTCCGTATCCATCAGTTCAACAAGGTGGAACTCGTGAAGTTCGTCGTTTCTGAGTCATCGTACGAGGAGCTCGAGACGCTGCTCTCCGATGCAGAAGACGTGCTGCAGCGCCTCGGTCTGCCCTACCGCGTCGTCTGCCTGGCGACGCGGGAACTCAGCTTCGCGGCAGCCAAGTGCTATGACCTCGAAGTGTGGGCTCCCGGCGTGGCGCAGTGGCTCGAGGTCTCATCGGCGAGCAACTTCGAGGACTTCCAGGCCAGGCGGGCAAATGTGCGCGTCAGACGCTCGGGAAAGACCGGCACGGAGCTCGTCCACACACTCAACGCCTCCGCGCTGGCGACGCCGAGAACCGTCGTGGCCATCATTGAACACTACCAACAGGAGGATGGGTCAGTCGTCATCCCCGAAGCGCTCCGACCGTACATGGACGGACTCGAGCGCTTGAGGTGATGGGCTGCGCGCCGCGTTGACCCATCACTGATGTGGATCATCGTTCCGGAACTGCCCGCAGCCGGAACGTGCGCTGACCTGCCACTGAGGGCAGCCGGACATAGATCTTATGAGCCTCGTGCGACTGCATATCCTCGTATGAGCGGCGGCGATGATCACCACCATGAACACCACCGATGAGAATTCGAGGCGCGGGAACGGCCAAGAGTTGCGGTTTGTGGTCGATTTCATGGCCGGGCGTCTCGCAACATGGCTTCGCGTGCTCGGATTCGACGCGGTCTACCTGGGACGGCCCGCCGATCCGGAGATCATGAGGATCGCGCTCACCGAGGATCGTCTCGTTCTTACGAGAAACAGGCAACTGGCGGGTACCGAGCGTCCCCGGGTCGTGGTGCTTGAGAGCGAGACCGTCGCAGAGCAGCTTGCAGAACTGAATGCCCGTTTCAGGCTCGTGCACGAGATGCATCCCTTCACGCGCTGTGCTGAGTGCAATGCGGAACTCGTGCACGCGGCGCGCTCGCGGGCGCGTGACCGGGTGCCTCCATACATCTTCGAGACTCACGCAGAGTTCGGGTACTGTCCAGACTGCGACAAATTCTACTGGCGCGGTTCCCACTGGACAGCCATGCGTCGAAACATCACACTGCTTGAACGACGCACCTAGGGGAGAAGCGTGGTGATTAGACGGTCCGGAGGCTCCGTTCCGCGGCTCCCGTGGATGGCAGGTCTTGTGGTCGCTCTCCTGGGAGCCGGCTGCGCCACAACGACTCCTCGATTCGCGGCACATCGTGGGCCGGCCGTCGGACCGGAGGAGATGGCCGCCGGGGGACACCTGATCCGGGTGGCGGTCCTGAGCGGCGTCAACGACCTTGCCGTCACATCCAACGTCTCCTTCGATCTCATTGTGGGGAAGCGCGGCACTACCGACCGGCCGGGCAGCATCTGGCGCCTACGGTTGGTGGGAGGTCGGCCGGCTCTCGAGAGCCGCCGGGGCCACCGCGTCAAGGATGTTGCCTTCCCGATACGACTCGTGCCCAAGGGGCGCGGAGGACTGGTCATCGTAAACGGGAACCGGTACAGGGGATCGCTCCAGATCCGCCGCAGGCGCGACGGTTCGTACCTCGCGATCAACGTAGTGGGTCTCGAGGATTACCTGCGTGGTGTCGTGCCCAAAGAGATCGGGGCGGTGGGGGAGGAACAGATCGAGGCGGCGAAGGCACAGGCCGTGGCAGCACGGAGCTATGCCGTCTCACACATCGGCAGGTATGCCCAGGAGGGGTACGATCTCCAGGCTGACGAACGTGATCAGGTGTATGGCGGCGTAATGGCCGAGTGGCCCGTGACAGACCGAGCGGTGAGTGCTACTCGTGGCATGGTCCTCGTGAATGAGGGGAGCGTCATCGAGGCGGTGTACCATTCGACATGTGGAGGCCGCACCGCCGATGCGAGAGAACTCTGGGGACGGAAGAACGTGCCATACCTGCGGGGAACCTATGATACTGAAGATCATCGTCGGGGAGGCAGGGCGTTCTGCCGCGACTCACCGCGGTTCGAGTGGGAGTGTCAATGGCCGCAAGGCGCGTTCCATTCTCATGTAGCCTCAAACCTCGGGGAGGTGCTGTGTACTTCACAATACGCTATCGGGCAGGTGAGGGCCGTCCGCATCAAGCACCGCACATCGAGCGGCCGGGTGCGTACACTGGAAGTGATAACCAGCCACGGACGCTACGAGCTCGACGCAGCCCAGGCCAGGCAAGTTCTGACCGATGAGCGATCGGGGCGGACAGTGTACAGTCCCTGCTTCGGTCTTACGCGGCGTGGTTCGCACGTCATTATCCGCGGGAAGGGATGGGGGCATGGCGCGGGGATGTGTCAGTGGGGCGCGAAAGGCATGGCTCAGGCAGGGTACAGTTTCGAGAAGATCCTAGAGCACTACTACCGGGGCACGGCGCTGGCGCGATTGCCAGACTAGACTCCACTCTACGGGTAAAGAGCAAGTGTTGGAGAGACTCAGACGGCGAGGACGGATCCAATACGGGCGGATGGTGAGGGATCACGGCCCGCTGGTCGCCCTCGTTGTCGTCCTGGCATTCAGTGCGTTGGGCTGGCTGTACGAGCCTCCGCGGGCTGCGCTCTCACTCTTCCTCGGGCTCGCCGCAGGAGCCACGCTGTTGGTGCTGGCCATCAAACAGCGCGAGGAGGGGCTCGCCTTCAAATGGCTATCCCCGTTCGCTCTCCTGGTCGGAGTGGTGGCCGTCAACACGATGGTCCAGCTTACCGGCGGACCGGACTCCCCGCTCTTTCCCTTCTACTTGTTACTTCCTCTCGTTCCCGCAGTGGCGGGACGTCTCCAGTGGAGCATCGCCGTCACGGCTGGTGCATTCATGCTCGAGATGAGCTCGGCCGCAGTACATGGGTCGATTCTTCTTTTCTGGCAGGCCATCACGCTGCGCATGGGTCTGTTTCTGTTCTTCGGGTGGCTGATCGGGGACTTCTTCTTGCGACAGCGAGTCCTCACGAAGGCGGCCACTGACCAGCTGTCGAGGATGGAATCCAGGGTCCGTACCTTGGGAGTGAAGCCTCTGGAAGAGGTGGAGGAGGATGAGGTGATCGAGGCGCTGTCCCACCGCGGAGACCACGAGAGAATCGTCGCCGCAGTCCGCCTCCTGGAAGAAGTCCTCCAGAGCGTGGCCGATTCGATCTTTCGTTCATTCGAGTGCCATACGGTGGCGATCTTCATTTTCGATCGCGAAGCGGAGACACTGGTGATGCGGGCACACCGCAGTCACAGTGCAGAGATTATCGAGGATGCTGCGATCCAGATCGGTTCGGGAGTTGTGGGATGGGTCGCGAAGGAGAAGAAGTACCTCCTTGTGGAGCACTTGGGTCGTTCATCAGGGTCCCTGGGCTACTACCGGGATCCAGCCGGCATCGCCTCCATAGTCGCCGTGCCGGTACTCATCGATGGCAGCCTCGAGGGGGTCGTCCTCGTCGACAGCGAGGAGCGGGCGGCGTTCGCATGGCCTGAACGGGATCGCCTCGAACAGTTCGCGGGTGTCACATCTCACATCCTCCGTTACGCACGCGCCGAGGCCCAGTCGGCGATGACGTTGAGCGAGGTGTCGGCGCTGTACGGAATGGCCCGCCGATTCTCCGACAAACTGAGGCCGCGCGAGGTGCTCGGCGTACTGGCGGATGCAACACAGAGAATAGTGGGATGCGAGCGGATCGTGCTCTCTGTTGTGGATACGGACCGTCGCGCCGGGAGGATCGTTCTCGCCCGGGGAGTTGAGTCGGAGTTGATGGAGGGGCATGACTTCAGTCTGATGACAGGACTGGTGGGTTGGGTGGCACGCCACAAGCGGGTCCTCCGGATACCCGATCTCACCCAGCGGCGGCGGCGCGTCCCTGTGTACTCGGCAGACATTGAATGGATCGGCGTCCACTCATTCCTCGGCGTGCCCATGATCCTCGAGGACCGATGTATCGGCGTACTCAGTATGGAACATCGAACGTCCGACTACTTCACCGACAGCATCGCGGAGGTAGTTTCACTCATCGTAGCTCAGGCATCGGTGGCAGTGAACCGCGCCGAGCTGTATGAAGAGATGGAGGAGATGGCCATCCACGATGGGTTGACCGGGCTGCTAAACCATAAGAGGTTCTGGGAGGTCTTCTCCCTGGAGATAGAGCGATCGCGCCGGAGCCGTAAGCCTCTGACACTACTGATGCTCGATATCGACCGCTTCAAGGCTCTCAACGATCGATACGGACATCCGGCGGGAGATGCGGTGCTGCGGGACATCGCCTCGATCTTGCGTGAATGTGTCCGTACGGTCGACTCCCTGGCGAGATACGGGGGAGAGGAGTTCGCGATCGTCCTGGTGGAGACTGATCTCGATTATGGACTGAAGATCGCTGAGCGCATACGCGAGAGGATCGAGACGCGTATGTTCACTAGCAATGATACAATGATGTCAGTGACCGCATCGATCGGCGCCGCAGCCTACCCTCGCGATGCCGAGGATGCGGAGTCACTGGTTGGACGGGCAGATCAAGCTCTATACCGGGCCAAGAATCTAGGCCGCAACCAGGTGCGATGTGCAGAGGAGGTCGAATCAGAGCTATGAGACCAGGCGCGAGACAGACTGACGTCCAGACCGCCGAAGAAGAGCCGTTCCAGCCGTACGTGACGGATGAGTTCGTCGCCTCAGAGATCACCGTCAAATCGATCGTGCTCGGCTCTCTTGTGGGCATCGTCTTCGGAGCGGCGAATGCCTATCTCGGGCTCCGCGTCGGCATGACCGTCAGCGCTTCGATTCCCGCGGCCGTCATATCGATGGGGATCCTCCGAGGGCTGCTCAAGCGGGGCACGGTCCTCGAGAACAACATGGTCCAGACCATCGGGTCGGCAGGAGAATCCCTGGCAGCGGGGGTCATATTCACTATTCCCGCACTGATCATCTGGGGCCTGGAGATCCCGATCCTCGAGATATTCGTCATGTCTCTTCTCGGCGGGGTGCTCGGTGTTCTGTTCATGATCCCGCTCAGACGGTACCTCATCGTGCGCGAGCACGGCCGGCTCCCGTATCCTGAGGGCACTGCTTGCGCCGAAGTGCTCATCGCCGGGGACGAAGGGGGGACCAAGGCGAGGACCGTGTTTACCGGCGTCGGCATCGGGGCGCTGTACAACTACTATCTCATGGGATTCAGGTACTGGGAGCACTCCCCGCACTGGAACGTCAGACCGGTACGTGGAGCCCAGATCGGGATCGATCTCACCCCTGAGCTCCTCGGTGTGGGGTACATCATCGGCCCCCGCATCGCCTCCTATGTCTGTGCCGGCGGGGTACTCGCGTGGCTCGTTCTCATACCGATCCTGACGGTCTTCGGGGACAGGCTCGGTGCATTCCTCCCGGCGGCAGCGCAGCCAATAAGCGAACTGGAGCCGAGCGACATCTGGAACAGCTATATCAGATACATGGGCGCAGGTGCCGTGGCGCTCGGCGGTATCGTGAGCCTGATCAGAGCCGGCCCCACGATCGTCTCCTCGCTCGGAGCCGGATTCAGGGAAGTCATGCAGGGTTTGGGCCCGAAGAGGATAGGTCCAGGCGGGCCGCCGCCGGAACGCCCGCGGACCGAACGCGACCTTCCCATGTCCTTAGTCCTCGGGGGAGTGCTCGCTGTCGCACTATTGGCCTGGCTCATGCCGTTCATCCATGTCGGCCTACTCGGCGCCCTTCTCGTCGCCGTCTTCGCCTTCTTCTTCGTGACCGTCTCCTCACGCATCGTGGGACTGATCGGCAGCTCATCGAACCCGGTCTCCGGCATGACGATCGCTACACTGCTCGCCACGGCGCTCATCTTCCACGCCCTGGGATGGACCGGAACTGAGGGGAAGGTTGCTGCCCTCTCGGTGGGCGCTCTCGTCTGCATCGCGCTCTGCATCGCCGGCGACGTCTCGCAGGATCTCAAGACCGGCTACCTCGTGGGCGCCACTCCCAGACGCCAGCAGATGGGCGAGCTGGTGGGCGTGCTCACGTCAGCCCTGTTCGTCGGCTGGACGATCTTCCTCCTCAATAGCGCATACGGCATCCCGTCCGAGCAACTGTCGGCTCCCCAGGCGACACTCATGTCGCTTGTCGTGGAGGGGGTGATGACCCGTACCCTTCCCTGGGCTCTCGTCTTCGTGGGCGCCGCAATCGCGGCTGTAGTGGAACTGATGAGGATCCCGTCCCTGCCGTTTGCTGTCGGTCTGTACCTCCCCATATCGCTCAGCACACCTGTCATGGCGGGCGGCCTCGTGCGGTGGGGGGTGGGCAGAGTGAGGGATGCCGGGGTGAAGAAACGGCGTACAGACCGCGGCGTTCTGTTTGCTTCCGGTCTCATCGCGGGCGGGGCAGTGATGGGGATAATCCTCGCGTTCTTTGCGTGGAGGCGGGTCGATCTCTCCAGGCTCGTGCCCCTGGAGGCGGATGGTGCATGGATGGGGCCCCTGACCGGTCTCGTCTCCCTCCTCATGTTCGGGATCCTGGCGGCGCTGCTTGTGCTGTACAGTGTGCGCGGGGGGCCAGAAGGATCGTCAGAAAGACGGGAAGCGACATAGTGGACCTCGTTGAGGTCAATCTTGTCGAGGGAATCGAGCCGGCGCGACGCGAGTACTGAGATAATGGTGGAGTAAGGGTTGGAGGAGTATGATGGATTCGTTCATGTGGAAATTCCGGACCAAGATCATATTCGGACCGGGAAAGATCGAGACGATTGGAGCCGAGGCGAACGCCCTGGGGAAGCGAGCGCTGGTCGTGACGGGGAAGACGTCGATGAGAAAACTCGGCGTTCTCGACAGAGTCGGTTCAGCGCTGAGGCGGGCGGGCGTTTCGCCTGTCTTCTTCGATGAGGTCGAGCCGAACCCCAGAGCGGCGACGATCGACCGAGGCGCAGCGAAGGCCAGGGAAGCCGGGTGTGACCTGGTGATCGGGCTGGGCGGCGGCAGTCCGATGGATGCCGCCAAGGCGATCGCAGCCTGCGTGAAAAGCGGCGAGCCGATCTGGGCGCACATCGCGACGTGGCTTCCGGGACACGTGCGGAGCACCGAGGCACTCCCCATCCTTCTCGTCCCCACTGTCGCTGCCACCGGATCGGAAGGAAACGGCGGCGCCGTCGTCACCAACTGGGATACACACGAGAAGGCAGTCATCTGGGGATACCATCTATTCCCGGCCACGTCGATCATCGACCCGGAACTGACGCTCTCTGTTCCCCCTCATGTCACCGGTGATGGCGGGATCGATATCATCTGCCATGCGGTCGACACCTACTTCACATCGTCAACGGAAAGCCCGCTCTCTGACAGGATCGCCGAGGGCATCGTGAGGACAGTGATGGAGTATCTCCCGAGGGCGATGGAGAATGGGGATGACCTCGAAGCGAGAAGCAACCTGTCATGGTGCAGCACCGTCGCCCTCTGCGGCGTCATCGGGAGCCCGAGGAGGGGCTCTTCGGCTCCCATACATGTACTCCAGCACTCGCTGAGCGGACACTACGACATCAGTCACGGCAGAGGCCTCGCGGCCCTTCTGCCTGTGGTCATGGAATTCACATCGGAGACGACTCCCGAGCGCTACGCGCTGTTCGGGCGCGAGATCTTCGGCCTCAAGGATGAGGGGCTCACGGAGAGCGAGACAGCCTGTGCCGGCATCGAGGAGTTGCGTGCCTGGATGAGATCCGTGAAGATGGAGACGAAGCTCTCCGATTGCGGCATCGATGACAGCAAGTTCGGAATGATGGCCGACGACGCCCTCCGTGTGTACGGCAGGGGAGAGGAGTTCATCACCAATCCACGTCCGCTCGATCGCGAGGCGATCATAGAGATCTACCGCCGGGCGCTGTGAGGAGCGCCGATTGCGACAGCGCCTCCCGTTCAGATATCCGACTCAGATCCGTCTGCGACCGTGCGCCGATCAGCAGCCAGACGTACTGCCCGCCAGCGCGCCGTCCAATAGCCCCGCGTCCACTCGCACCCCGCACGCTGGCGCTCCACACGCCGGCGCCTCACAGGTCAGCGCCCCACATGCCCGCGTCCCACACGCCAGCCGGAACGCACCGCAACGCCGGGGCAGGCACAGCGAGGCCCGGACACGCACGGCGAGGCCGGGCATCCCGACCTCCCCGGGGCAGGTGGCGTCGCAGACTGCGAAGCTGGTGCCAACGCAAAGGAGCTCATCGATCTTCAGGCGCAGAGATGTCAGCATTCACACCATCGCCGTAAGCACCTTTTTCCTGTACTCGGGGTATGCTGTCTGGCGGGTTCTGTTCAACAATTTCGCTAAAGAGGAGCTGGGCATCAATGCCTTTCAGGTCGGTGTTGTGCAGGCCGTCCGCGAAGTCCCGGGCTTGCTCGGCTTCCTCGTCGG
>LJUI01000093.1 GCA_001303705.1 candidate division TA06 bacterium SM23_40 | reverse complement strand
TAGTCGGCGGCAAACCAGCTTACCAGTCCGGGTGGCTCCGGACTCTGCCCCCAGGCGCGCGCCACAGGAGTATCGAAGCCGACGAGGTAACTGTCGCAGCCCTCAGTTCCCGGGCCGCAGTCCGGCCCGGGTGCTCCGCCGCGGATCTGCAGGATGCCCTGGGAAACGTCGTACAGTGTTGGTTCATCCTGTCGGCTGTTGTCGCCCCACTGGTCCGGGATATGGAATTTGCCGCGCTTGGGGAGCTTCAGCTTGCACGTGCACCCCTCGATTCCGCAGCGGCACGTGGCCTCCAGTCCACCGTTCGTGCCGACCTTTATCCACTGACAAGTCTCCAAGGTTCGTGTGTCATTGGGCTTGAGGGTATCATCCCACCAGGGCTTCCAGTTGTTTCCGGGGGGGTCTGACCACATATTGTCGCTATTCCCATCTCCCTTCGTAATGGTGACCTCCGCCTTGATGCCGGCCAGCGCGCTGCCCACCAGCATCACCGTGAACAGGAGGGCCAGGCCGGCCACGACCCTCGGTAGCTTTGGTGTGAGCGTTTCCCGTGTCATGGTGTCCTCCTCGGGTTGAGGTAGTCGCCGGTCGGTGCGGTTCAACAAGTCTCACCCTCAACACCGCCGTCACTGATTCAGGGCGGGTGCTCGGCATGTCTGCCGTGGCGTGATCACTCCAGGGCCCGCGAACGTCCTGCCCGGACCGCGCCAGAGCGGTCAAAGAAAACGAGCCATCGATTTGTGGGCGACCTGGAGTCTCCTTCTGGCGCCGCCCCCTGTCCGATGGCTGCCGGTACACGCTGGTCCACCGCTCGGCGATGGATCAGGATTGCGGCGCCGGACCCGCATCCTCCAACTACGCGTCGGAGGATATCACAAAACCCGGGCGTTGTCAAGATCAATTCTGGCAGCGTGTCAACGGAACATGGAGGTGCACGAATCTTCTCGATATAGAGGTGTTCTGATCTGCCGTCGGCAGGGCTGCTGTCTGCCAGTGATGGTGACGATCGGCCAACCTCTGGAGACGGCATGCCAATACCAGGGATAGGTGTGTCGGAATCTGCCTGGATATGGCACTTTTTCGCTTGACAATGGGGCTCGATTTCCAACATAGTGGTGCCGGGGCGATTAGCTCAGCCTGGCTAGAGCGCTTGCTTGACATGCAAGAGGTCACTGGTTCGAGTCCAGTATCGCCCACCACGCTCACTCGCTCTCAGTGCTGGCCCGTGGCCCAGATGCCATTGGGCCACTAGCACAGAGATGGGTGCCCGGAGTGTGGTGTGCCGGGTTGACTGCCGCCGTACCTGCGTCGGCTCGGACCGCGAAGACATCCGGCATGCCGGTCCCCAGGCCTATCTTCCGTGTGCGGCCCGAATTACGGGGATGCATTATAATGGGGTTGCACTCCAGGGGCCTTTATGCAATAATGAATTGGAAGATAGCGCATGGAGAGGATCGGCATGGAAGGACAGAAGACCATGGCAAGGGCAGATACAGAACGGGCTACGGACTCGATCGAAATCACATTCTCAGATGGGTCGCAGAGCCGCCATCCCAGGGGTATCTCCGTACGAGAGGCACTCGAGGCGTGGGGGGGAGCTGATCTGGGCCGGGCTGTCGCGGGAAAACTCGACGGCCGCGTCGTCGATCTCTCGGCTCCGATTACCGAGGACGTCGCCCTCAAGCCGCTCAGTTTCGACGATCCCGAGGGGAGAGAGGTCTTCTCCCACAGCGCATCTCACATTATGGCGCAGGCGGTCAGAGATCTGTTCCCGGAGGCAAAGCTGGCGATCGGGCCCGCGATCGCGGACGGATTCTACTACGATTTCGATGTTGCGCGACCGTTCACGCCCGAGGATCTGGAGCGCATCGAGAAGCGCATGGCCGAGATAGTCGCCGACGACATACCTTTCGAACGGGACGTGGCGAGCCGCGAGGCGGCGATTGTGCAGTTCCGAGAGCAGGGGGAGACGTACAAGGTGGAGCTACTCGAGGATCTTCCCGATCACGAAGTGACCCTCTATCGTCACGGAGACTTCGTCGACCTCTGTCGGGGACCGCACCTTCCTTCGACCGGAAGGGTGAAAGCGTTCAAGCTTCTATCGGCAGCCGGCGCCTACTGGCGGGGAGATGAACGGAGGCCGATGCTCCAGCGGATTTACGGTACCGCCTACGAGTCGGAAGAGGATCTGGCACTCCACCTCGAACGGCTGGAGGAAGCGAAGCGGCGTGACCACCGGCGTCTGGGCACTGAGCTCGATCTCTTCTCGATGGAAGCGGAGGGAGGGAGTGGACTTGTCTACTGGCACCCCAAGGGTGCGTTGCTGCGGATGATCATCGAGGATTGGTGGAAGGCGGAGCACCTCAACCGCGGGTATCAGCTGGTCGTGAGTCCCCACATTGCGAGAGGACACTTGTGGCAGAGGTCCGGGCATTACGACTTTTATCGCGATAACATGTTCGTCCTCGATGTCGACGAGGAGGAGTATGTCCTCAAGCCGATGAACTGCCCGGGGCACATTCTCATCTATCAGAGTCGTGTGCGGAGCTATCGTGAGCTTCCGATCAGGTTCGCTGAACTGGGCGTGGTCTATCGGCACGAGCGATCGGGGGTTGTCCATGGCCTCATGCGGGTGCGTGGGATCACCCAGGATGATGCGCACATCTACTGCACTCCCGAACAGCTGCCCGAGGAGATCGGCGGAGTGATAGACTTCGCTCAATATCTGCTCCACACATTCGGGTTTGACCAGTTCGAGGTCGATCTGAGTGTGCGGGATCCCGCGCCCGAGGCCTATGCGGGCAGTCCAGAGGATTGGGAGCGTGCAGAGTCGGTGCTCGAGGAGGCGATTCGGGGGAAGGGGCTCGACTTCGAGAGGAAAGAGGGGGAGGCCGTCTTCTACGGACCAAAGATCGATATCCACTTGCTCGATAGCCTGGGGCGGCGCTGGCAGTGCAGCACGATTCAGTTCGATTTCAACATGCCGCAGCGATTCGATGTACGCTACGTCGGGCAGGATGGTCACTCGCACCACGTCGTGATGGTGCACCGTGCGCTCTTCGGTTCCCTGGAGCGATTCATCGGGGTCCTTATCGAGCATTATGGGGGAGCGTTCCCGCTGTGGCTGGCACCGGTGCAGGCGCGCGTCCTGCCGATTACCGATGATCAGCATGCGTACGCAGCGGAGGTCTACGAGGCGCTCGTGGGAGCCGGGCTGCGTACGGAGCTCGACGACCGCAACGAGAAGGTCGGCTATAAGATAAGCGAAGCGGAGAGGATGAAGATCCCGTATATGTTAATCGTCGGCAAGCGGGAGCAGGCAGCAAGACATGTCTCTCTGCGCAAACATGGAGAAGGAGATCTAGGACCCGTCGATCTGGCGGCGGCGGTGCAGCGGCTTACCGATGAAGCGGCCGCTCGCCGGTGAACATGTTCGACGTTTTGGTTCGACAAGGGGGTGAGATACGATTACGAAAAAGGCGCGGATCAACGAATCGATCCGTGTTCCTGAGGTCAGGCTGATAGGAGCCGATGGGAGTCAGGTGGGGATCGTCCCTACCGAGGAGGCCATCAGCCAGGCGCGGGAGAGCGGGCTCGATTTGGTGGAGGTGGCTCCGGATGGTAAGCCGCCGGTCTGCAAGATCATGGACTACGGCAAGTACATGTATGAGCTGAGCAAGAAGGAGAAGCGGGCGAGAAAACGGCAGCATGTCGTCCACCTGAAGGAGATACAGCTCAAGCCGAAAATCAACGATCACGACTACTTGATCAAGCTCAAGCGGGCGAGGCAGTTCCTGGAACGGTCCCACAAGGTGAAGGTCACGGTGCAGTTCCGCGGACGCGAAATGGCGCACACCGAGGTGGGGCAACGCCTTCTCGCTCGGATGAAAGATGATCTCCAGGAGGTGGGTGTGCTCGAGCAAGGGGGGCGGATGGAAGGGAGGCGGCTGGTCGCGATCTTCTCGCCGAAGACATAGTAAAAGGGGGTTTGGGCGTGCCGAAGATGAAGACAAACCGCGGCGCTGCCAAACGGTTCAAGCGGACAGCGCGCGGTAAGGTTGTGCGGAGAAAAGCGTACAAGAGTCATATTCTCAACAAGAAGACGAGGAAGCGGAAACGCAATTTGCGAAAGGCCGCTCTCGTCGATTCACGCGATGTCAAGCGTATCTCAAAGCTGATTCCTTACCTATAAAGAGGCTGTTTCCAGTCAGTCAAGTGAGGTTGTTCGATGCCGAGGGTGCGATCACAGGTTGCTTCACATAGACGCAAACGGAGAACACTACGCCAGGCAAAAGGGTACTGGGGGGGGAAGCATCGGCTGTACAGGACTGCCAAAGAGAGCGTGATGCGCGCTGGACAGTACGCCTACCGGGATCGAAGGAGGAGAAAGCGCGACTTCCGGCGGCTGTGGATCATACGGGTCAATGCGGCGGCGAGGCTGCGGGGGCTTACCTACGCATCTCTCATCAACGGCCTGAAGCGGGCTGAGGTGACAATGGATCGTAAGATGCTCGCCGATCTGGCAGTCCGCGATCCTCAGGCCTTCGATCAGCTCGCCGAGATCGCGAAGGGGGCGTTGGATAGGGAGCAGCACGCATGAAGGCTGCGATTGAATCTCTCGCATCTATCGAGCAGGAGGCGTCCAAAGGAATCGAGGGCGCATCCACGCTTCATGAGCTCGACCAGGTCAGGGTGCGATATCTGGGGAGGAAGGGCAGCCTCACAGGGATCCTGCGCAGCCTGGCAAGCATGCCCGCCGAGGAGCGTCGCTCCGTTGGAAAGGAAGCGAATCGGCTGAAGGCGCTTCTCGGGCAGCGGATCGAGGAGCGGACCCGCCAGATCACAGAGGAGATGGCGCGGCGGGTGGAGGGTCAGGCCGCGCAGCTCGATGTGACGCTGCCCGGGAGGAAGACCTGGCTTGGGCACAAGCACCCGCTTAGTCAGGGCCTTCAGGAGATCGTCGATGTCTTTCTGCGCATGGGATTCTCGATCGCTGTCGGCCCGGATGTCGAGTGGGACTATTATAACTTCGAAGCGCTGAACATGCCGGCAGATCATCCGGCCCGGGATATGTGGAGCACATTCTTCATAACCGACACGATGCTCCTTCGCACCCACACATCTCCGGTCCAGATCCGCGTCATGGAGAGAGAGAAGCCGCCGATACGTATCATCACCCCCGGGCGGTGTTATCGAGTTGATCTAGATGCCTCCCATGCGCCCAACCTCCACCAGATCGAGGGCCTGTACGTCGACAGAGATGTGTCGCTGGGCGATCTGAAAGGGACCCTGGAGCTCTTTGCCGCAGCGGTGTACGGCGACGATGTGAAGTCACGGTTCGTACCCTCATACTTCCCGTTCACCGAGCCGAGCGCGGAGATGTATATCTCCTGTACCATTTGTGGGGGGACAGGGTGTCGTGTCTGTCACAGCGGCTGGGTGGAGATACTGGGGTGCGGCATGGTCGACCCAGCGGTATTCGAGGCGGTTGGGTATGATGCGGAGGAATGGACAGGATTCGCATTCGGCATGGGGGTGGAGCGGGTCTTAATGCTCAAACACCGCATCGATGATATCCGCCTCTTCTATGAAAACGATGTGCGTTTTCTTCGGCAGTTCTGATAATATGGGTGGGATATAGGGTGTTCAGAGTACCGTACGATTGGCTTAAGGAATACGTCGATGCTCCGCTCTCCTCGGGGGAGCTGGCATGGGCCCTGTCCGATATAGGGGTCGAGGTGGGGGCCGTCGAGTCCACATCTGTCGAGAACGGGGATGAAGGAGTCGTTCTCGATCTGGAGGTGACGGCAAACCGCCCCGATCTGCTGGGCATTATCGGCGTGGCCCGTGAGGTGGCCGCGATCAGCGGGCGCACTCTGACCCTTCCTCCTGCGCCTATCCGGGAGGCAGAGCAGACGATTGATGCGCTGACATCTGTCGACGTCCAGGACGCACGGGGATGTCCTCGCTATTGTGCTCGGCTCATTACTGACGTTGAAGTTGGACCGTCGCCGCCCTGGCTCGCGCGCCGACTCGAGCTCGTGGGGATGCGGCCGCTCAATAATGTCGTGGACATCACGAACTATGTCTTGATGGAATATGGGCAACCGCTTCACCCCTTCGATTTCGATGAGTTGATAGAGAAGCGCATTGTGGTACGGCGGGCGCGTCCTGGTGAGCAGATCGTGACCATCGACGATGTGGAGAGGACGCTGACGAGTGACCTGCTCGTGATCGCCGACGCAGAGCGTCCGGTTGCGCTCGCGGGCATCATGGGAGGTCGAGAAACGGAGATCAAGCCCAAAACCAGGAATGTGTTGCTGGAGAGTGCGCTGTTCGATCCCGTCGTGATCAGGCGGGGATCGAAGGCGCTCAAGTTGGAGACCGAGGCATCGTTTCGGTTCGAACGAGGAGGAGACCCGGAGGCCGTCATTAGCGCGATTGACCGCGCGGCGGCTTTGATCGAAGAGCTTGCCGGGGGCACAGTGGTAAGAGGCAGGATCGATTGCCATCCGTTGCCGCGTCCCGAGAATGTCATCGTCATCAGACAGGCAAAGGTGAACCAGATCCTCGGGATCGATCTGACAGCGGGCGAGACCGCGCGTCTCCTGGAGCGATTGGGATTCAGAGTCACGGATACCGCCTCTGCCCCGGATGGCACTATGTCGGTGGTCGTTCCCAGTTTCCGGCGCGACATCAGCCGGGAGATCGACCTCGTCGAGGAGGCGGGGAGGCTGTACGGATATGCCAACATCCCTTCCAGGCATCGAGTGCGCGAATTCGTGCCTGCCCGCCGTGAGCGGGAAGACAAAGAGACGCAGAGGCTCTGTGAGCTGCTCGTTGCCCAGGGATGTCTCGAGGTCATCAGCTATTCATTTATCGACCCTCGCAAGATCGATCTCCTGAACCTCGGTCCGGATGACGAAAGACGGTCGACGATTCGGCTGAGGAATCCACTCAGTGAAGAGCTGAGTGTCCTCCGGACCTCGCTTATTCCCGGACTCTTAAGGGCAGCTGTCACGAATCAGCATCGAAGAGCCGACAATCTGAGGTTGTTCGAGATCGGCAAAGTCTTCTTCTCACAGGGGACGGATGAGCTTCCCCTCGAACGCGTTCGTCTTGGGGTCCTTCTTATGGGGGTGTGCGATGCGCCTTTCTGGGGTCGGGATCCTGCCCCCGTGGGATTCTACGATCTCAAGGGTCTGATCGAGGGTGTCCTCGACGGCCTGCGGATTGGCGGGTGCGAGATCGTCCCGGGTGATGATCCACTCTACGCGCCCGGTCAGAGCGCTCATCTGGAGCTTGACGGCGAGGTGATCGGTTCGTTCGGAGAACTCGCCTCGTCCGTCGTCAGGGCGTTCGACCTGGCGGGACCGGTGTACGTATTAGATGCTGATGTGGAAGGTCTGATCCGACGCGCTGGCGAGGTCAGGCTCTACGAGAAGATTACGCGGTATCCCGCTGCAGTTCGGGACGTAGCGTTTGTCGTTGAGGAGTCGATCCCGGTGGGGGATCTGCTCGATGGCATACGCGAGGCTGCCGGGAACCATCTGGAACGGATACAGGTCTTCGATGTCTATCGCGGTGAGCAGCTGCCCACAGGCTCGAAGAGCGTTGCGTTCTCGCTCAGCTTCCGAGCTGCGGACAGGACACTGACCGATGAAGAGATCGATGCAGCCTCTGCCGCCGTCGTTGATCTTCTTCGCGAGAGATGGGGTGCCGCGGTGAGGGGGGCGACGCCAGCATAGTGCGAACCCGACTTGCCAATGCAAACGTCGAAGCGGTGAGAGATGGAAAAGCAGATAGAACTCGAAGCATTAGAAGAAGAAGTAGCACGAAGCATTGAGCTTTTGGGCCTTCTCCGAGAGGAGAAGGTGGCACTCGAACGTCAAGTAGAAGAGCTCGAGACACACGTCGAGACACTCCGTGAGGAACTGAAACGCCTCAGAACGGTAAAGGAGGAGACGACCAGACGAGTCGAGGCAGTTCTTGAGCGAATAGACATACTGGGTAATGCAATATCGTCGCAGTGACGAGGGAATTTCTTGGACCTGACAGCGATTTCTGCTCACACATAAAGAGGTTCGTAAGATGGAGGCAGGTGGAAGGAAGAGCACGAGCGTACAGATATTCGGCAACGTCTATCAGATCAGGGGAGACGTGAAGCCGGAGTACATGCTGGAGGTGGCGAGATACGTCGATGAGAAGATGCGGGACATCGGATCCCGTCAGGCATCGGCCTCTACGACGAAACTCGCCATTCTGGTTGCGCTGCATGTTACTGACGAGCTCTTTCGAGAACGTAGCGGAAAAGAGCGGCTGATCGAATCGGCCAACAGCCGCATCGACCGGCTGGCAGCGAGACTGCGGGAGGCGAGGAGCTAGCAGGAATGGCCCCTTTTTTCCGCTTGCATATGTGAGCAGGATTTGCTATAATTTACTAGACAAGGTTCATTACAAGTTCCCTGCCGTGTTCGTGTTGGACGGAAAGATTTTGAGCCAACACCTATGATCGGGGAGTTCGTCTCCTGGGGTGTAGTGCATGCCCTCTCGCGAGGGACGCATAAAGCACCAGGGAGAGCACCCACCCTGAGGAATAGGTTCAAAGACTCTCCGACTCACGGCACTGTGGCGGGGAACTTTTTTCTTTTGCCGAGTCGCGGCGCTCATTGGAAGGACGATGGAAGATCTGTTCTCACAGCCGGAAGAAGAGAGCATGGCAGATGCACCGCTCGCCAGGCGCATGTGTCCGAGAGATCTGAGCGAATTCGTCGGGCAGGAACACATACTTGGCGAGGGGCGGCTGCTCCGACGCCTGATCGAGAGCGACAGGATATGTTCGCTGCTCCTGTACGGTCCCCCCGGCAGCGGCAAGACGTCTTTGGCCCACTGCGTAGCGAATACGACGAAGTCGCACTTCGTCCGCCTCAATGCGGTGACGGCGGGAGTGGCGGACATCAGGAAGGTCGCTCATGCGGCACGGCACCGCCTCGCTGCGGGCGTCGGGAAGACGATTCTGTTTATCGACGAGGTGCACCGATTCAACCGGGCTCAGCAGGATGCTCTGCTCCCGGAGATTGAGAACGGGCACGTCGTTCTCATCGGCGCCACCGTCCATAACCCGTTCTTTGCGATTGTGTCGCCGCTTCTCTCGCGGTCCCAGATATTCGAGCTGCATCCACTCTCGGCAGAGGATCTCCGTACCATCGCCAAGCGCGCTCTCGAGGACCCGGAGCGCGGGCTCGGATCGATGGATGTCGAGATCGCAGATGAGGCACTTCGCCACATCATAGATCGGGCGGAGGGCGACGCCCGTCGTGTGCTGACCGCCCTCGAGGTAGCGGCGCTTTCGACTCCAGCGGGGCGGGATGGGAAGATTCTCATCGATCTCGGTACTGCGGAGGAGTCGGTACAGGCGAAGGCCGTGCTGTACGATCGCGACGGAGACCAGCACTACGACACGATTTCAGCGTTCATCAAGAGTATGCGCGGCTCCGACCCCGATGCGACGATATACTGGCTCGCCAAGATGCTTTATGCAGGCGAGGATCCCCGGTTCATCGCCAGGCGCATCGTCATCTGCGCGTCTGAGGACGTAGGTAACGCCGATCCACAGGCGCTCGTCGTCG
>LJUI01000189.1 GCA_001303705.1 candidate division TA06 bacterium SM23_40 | reverse complement strand
TGGAGCCCGACGGTCGTCCCGACCAAGCCGAAGCTGATGATGATCCATGGGGAGCCCGCCGTCGCGGTCTCGGGAGAGCAGATCGAGGTGCTGAGCGCTGCATCATACTTCCAGATGGCCGCGGCCTCACGTGAGAGCCTGGGGGTCGGGTGGCGGCGCCGCCGCGTCCAGACCTGGGGCGGCAGGCTTCGGGAGTGTCCGGAGGTGGCTATCGCCGATACCGTGCGCCATGCTCTGTTTGTGGCGCGGTCCCCGGGACATGGTGTGCCATGGTATGCGAGACGTATTGCCGCGACAGGGACTGTCGACACTTTCCTCACCGCCGGTGAGGGGGTGATCCATGGGGCAGGGCTCGCTGTGGCCGGCGACCGCGTGATTGCCGTGTGGGGCGACGATCGGCAGGGACACTGGGAGGTGTACTGGCGCAGGAGCACGGATTCAGGGATCAGCTGGCCGGAGCAGGCGGTCTCCCTGTCGGAGAGCGGCGTCGGTGCATGGCTCCCTGATGTGGAGGCGTCCGGCGATTCGATCTGGGTCGTCTGGGAGGACTATCGAGACGGAAACGCGGAGATATATGCCAAGCAGAGCACGGACGCCGGCCTGACGTGGAGCGAAGATACGAGAGTGACTGCCGCCGGCGGATTCTCTGTCCATCCCAGAGTCACGCACAGAGATGGTGACGCCTATGTCGTCTGGCAGGACGACCGCGACGGCAACTGGGAGATCTACTCGGCCAGGATCGCATTTCCCTAGGGGGATCGCCTCCCGCACGGACCGATGCACAGGTGGGTGATCCTGCCACGCCCGCCTAAAGAGCCAGGATGCGGTACAAGGGTATGGTCATCAGGCCTCCGAGCGAGGCAGAGAGTTACATACTACAAGTTACCTATGGCTGTTCGCACAACCGGTGCACGTTCTGTCCGACCTATCTCGACAAGCCGTTCATGATGAGGCCGGCGGCAGAGGTGTTCGAGGACATCGAGCTCGCCGGCCGCACCTTGCCCACGGTACGGCGGGCCTTCCTCGCCGATGGTAATGCGCTCGTCTTGAGCAACAGGCGACTCCTCCCCGTCCTCACGGCATTGAGGCAACGCTTCCCACGGCTCAATCGCATCGGCTCCTATGCCAACGCCCCGGACATCCTCGGGCGGAGCCACGAGGAGCTCGTACAACTGCGCAAGGCCCTGCTCTCGATCATCTACATCGGTCTGGAGAGCGGCGACAATGTTGTACTGGAGCGGGTGAACAAGGGCGCCACGGTCGAAGAGATGGTCGAGGCGGTACGGCGGGCACAGGATGCGGGAATGAAGGTCTCGGTCATCGGGCTCCTCGGCCTGGGCGGGACCGAGCGGTCGCAGGAGCACGCGGTGGCGACAGCTCGGGCGATCGCGGCCATGTCTCCTCGATACTTCTCTCTCCTCACACTGATGGTAGTGCCGGGAACCGAGCTGTGGGAAGAGGAGCGCCGTGGCGACTTCGCACTGCCATCCCCGCTCGATCTCCTGGGCGAGATGCGCATCGTCGTCGATCATCTGACCGATCTCGGGGGGACCATCTTCCGCACCAACCACGCATCGAACTATGTCGCACTGGCAGGGATCCTCTCCCGCGACAGGGAGCGCCTGCTGTCTGCCATCGACGACTGTCTGGGCAAGGGACCGCCAGCCCTGCGACGGGAATGGATGCGCGGGCTGTAGTAGCCATTCTGGACCGCGGTCCTTCGAGATGTGTACGGTGGTCCACCCGGACTGTACACGCACGCCGGGCAGGGGAAGATCGGCATATCTGCGGCTGCCCTCATCAAGGGCATCGGGTACCGGAAAAGGCGACGACAGAGAGCCCCGGCGGGCGACGGGGGTGCAGCACAGGGCATCTGGGTTCCGCCGGGGACCGGGCAGTCTCCCTTAAGTGGAACGGGGATGGGGCGCCGAGAACCCGCCCGGCCAGCACGAAATAGCTGTCTGTGCCAGGGCAAAATAGGACATTTCTATTTTGCTAAGAACCGGACATTTCTACTTTTGCTTAACAGGCAGGCATTTGTGCCTTGACATCCGACGAAAGAGATGATACGCTATACGGGCAGAAAAGGAAACCACGAGCCGAGGCCGGCATCTTCTGCTCCTGCTGGGGGGTCGTGATCCCTCGGCAGGGAGCATTCCGTTCCCCGGACAGGGCCGGCGATCCGCCGGTCCCGGAAGAAGGATGGAGAGACGAGGCTTCGGGAGCGATGTGGTGCGACCAGCCTCGTCCGCAGGGGGCGGAGTCTGTGAGTCGCCGAAGGTGAGTCCGGCACCTGCCAGGACAGAGGATATGGCTTTGATCGGGGCCGCGAGATGGAAGTTCGTATAGCGACGACCGGGCCGGAGGATATCCGGACCTTTGTGAGGATGCAGCTCACCCTTATCGACAGGGGAGAGGGATATGTACGGGCGCGGGTGACCGAGCCGGAGCTGGCCAGACTGAGACAGCTGGGATTCGATGTCGAGGTCCTCGTCGAGGATATCGACCGCGATCTCGAGTGGGTACGGCATCTCGAAGAGCGCCCGCGCGAGGGAACGGATGGGTACTATCGTAGCTATACGGAGATGGTGAATATCCTCGACTCACTGGCTACCAACTATCCTGACATCTGTGCGCTGTACACCATCGGGACGAGCGTGCAGGGCCGTACGCTGTATATCATGAAGCTCAGCGATAACGCGGCAGAGGATGAGCCCGAGCCGGAGATACTGTTCGACGGAGCGGTCCATGGCGACGAGCGGATCGCTGTCGAGGTCCCCCTCATGATGATCGAGTATCTGGTTGCCAACTACGGGGTACTGCCGGAGATCACATGGCTCATCAACAACAGGGAGATCTGGATCGATCCGATGGTCAATCCGGACGGCGTGATCTCCGTCAGCCGGTACAACGCCAACGGGGTCGACTGCAACCGGGACTTCGGGTACATGTGGGAGGGCTGGGGCAGCAGCCCGGGTCCCTATTCACAGCCGGAGGTCCAGGCGCTCCGTTCGGTGATGCTGGCCAACCAGTTCGTCCACGGGACCTCGTTCCACTCGGGGACCGAGTATATCTCCTATGCCTGGAGCTATCACTCCGACCCGACGATGGATGATGATCACTACGAGTACCTGGCGGCCGGATACAGCTCGACCTCGGGGTACGAGTACGGACAGGGCAATATGGGCATGTACCCCATCCACGGCGCGTCGAAAGATACCTACTACGGAGTGATGGGGACGATCGGGTGGACGACAGAGATCTCCTATGTGAAGACTCCGCCGCAGAGCCAGATCGACTACTACTTCGAACTCAACCGCGAGGCCATGCTGTACATGATGGAGCAGGTGGGATATGGAATCACGGGCACAGTCACTGATTCGATCACCCATGATCCGCTGCCTGCGATCGTCACCGTCGTCGAGATCGACTGGCCGGTGTACACCGACCCCGAGGTGGGAGACTACCACCGCTTCGTGTTGCCGGGGACCTATAGCTTGCATGTGTGGGCGAACGGGTACGAGCCGAAGACAATTCCCAATATCGTGGTTACGGCCAGTTCCGCGACCCAGGTCGATGTCGAGCTCGCGCCGCTTGCCGAGCCGCAGACCTATGCATACAGGGTCGACTACTGCGATGTTACCGACCCCAATGACACCTACAACAACCATACGTTGAGCCCGTGGTGTCTCGGCCCTCTCGATGGAAAGGCCGTGTCGATCGGCGTCTCTGGCTGGGTGGTCCTCGACATGGGCGAGGGGCACGAGGTCGTAAACGGTCCGGGAGATGACTTCCGGGTATATGAGGGTGGGACCACTCCCGAGGGATTCGATGTGTACGGTGCTAACGAGTGGAACGGCCCCTGGACGCACATCGGCTGGGCGACGGCCACCGCCGACTTCGATCTCTCCGGGTCCGGCCTGGCGCAGGCACGATATCTCAAGATTCAGGATGATGGCGGAGGTGACCCCAACGAGTCGTTCCCCGGCTACGATCTCGAATGTGTCGAAGTGGCGCCGCCGCCGGCCGGTCCCGCGCTCGCCTATCATGATAGCGATATCGACGATTCTGTAGGCGGGAATAATAACGGGCGGCTCGATCCGGGCGAGACGGCGGACATCACGATCACCCTCGTCAATGTCGGCGCCGGGGACGCAGAAGATATTTCTGCCGACCTGTCAACCAGCGATCCGTATGTGGACATCCTCGTAGCCACCGCCAGCTACCCGGACATCACAGGAGGGGGCGGCACCGGGGAGTCGTACACGCCATATGTTGTCGAGATCGATCCCACTACGCCGACAGCTCACCCGGTGACCTTTGCGCTCGACATTACCGCGGCGGATTACCGCGGCGGGCGGCTACGCATCCACGGACTCGTTCATGCTCATGGTCGGGCGCGAGCCCGTGCTCATCTGGGAGGCGGATGGCACTCCCATCAGCGGCACAGCGCAGGCTCAGACCTTACTCGAGCACGGCATCGCCAGCGTCATTACGACCGATCTCTTCTCGCAGGGCGAGATCGATGACTTCGATGCGATCTTCGTCAACCTGGGGATCTCCCCTAACAGTTACAGGATTATGGAAAACAGTGCCCAGGCGCTGGCCCTCGAGAGTTATGTCCAGGGCGGCGGCAATCTGTACATGGAGGGCGGCGAGGTCTGGTACTGGGACCCGATCCAAGGGGGTCACGACTTCGGTCCGCTGTTCGGCATCGATGCGCTCGGCGACGGGAGCGGCGACCTGTACTCGGTGAGTGGACAGGCGAACACGCTCATGCCCGAGGTCGGCACGATGAGCTGGAGCTACGTGGGCGAGAACAGCTGGATCGACCACATAGGGCCGATCGCTCCTGCCGAGCTCATCTTCCGGAATTCGTCGAACTCCGATCCGATCGGCGTGGCAATGGAGCAGACCTACGGCGGCCACACGTTCGGCACGTCATTCGAGTTCGGGGGGCTGGCCGACGGGCAGTATACGAAGTCCGACTTGATGACGGCGATCGTCGAGTTCTTCGACATCCTGCCGCCGGAGCCGGATGTGACGATCGAGCTCGAGCCGGACGCAACGAGCTACTCGCCGGGCGAGACGCTCGGGTATGACTTCACGCTCACGAACACTACTCAACAGGCACAGAGCTTCTACGGCATCGCCGAGGTATGGCTGCCGAATGGGAATCCCTATGCGGGGAACCCGATCCTCGGGCCCATCTATGTGACGCTTCAGCCCGGGCAGGTCATCCAGGGGCATCGGACCCACCAGATCCCTCTCACCGCGCCCCTCGGGGCCTACACCTATCGGGTCACGATCGGCCTCCCGCCGAACACCATTATCGACCAGGACGAGTTCGACTTCGACGTCAGCCTCCTCGATTGAGGAGGCTGACGCCGGGAGGTAACGATGGCGAAGATCGATGCTCTTCTCGGGGTCTTTTTTCGCTTCGCTGCGCGCCGCACTTCATGAGGATGAAGGGAGGAGAAGGCGATGGGGAGCTTGTGGGAACGTGGGCTGATCTGCGTGCTCGTGGCGTCGATCCTGCTCGGGGCAGGGCTTGCCTATGGCTTTGATCGGGGCCGCGAGATGGAAGTTCGTATAGCGACGACCGGGCCGGAGGATATCCGGACCTTTGTGAGGATGCAGCTCACCCTTATCGACAGGGGA
>LJUI01000092.1 GCA_001303705.1 candidate division TA06 bacterium SM23_40 | reverse complement strand
GCCGACGGGCTGGTCCACGTCAGCGGGGGCTACGGTGAGGAACCTCGTCCCGGTCTCCGCTACCTGGGTCAGAACAGCCCCAATCCGTTTCGGGCGATGACGACGATACGCTATGCATTGCCGGACGCGCGGTGGGTCACCTTGTCGATCTATGACGTCCGCGGCGCTCTGGTGCGCCGCCTGATCTCGGGCACGGTCTCGGCAGGTGCGCATCAGGTTATGTGGGATGGGCGTGATGGGCGGGGGCGTGAGGTAGCGAGTGGTATCTACTTCTATCATCTCGAGGCTGGCGAACAGAGTGAAACCAAGCGGATGGTATTGGTGCGCTGAGAAATCCTCGGGGACGTGACCGGATCGCGCACTCTGGTGATCGCGCAGGAGCGAGGAGCCCTTCGAAGGGGAGCATGACTCGGCGTCTATGGCGGCAGATCGCCTCACTTGCTGTATCGTCCTGCGATCGCGCCGAAACCGGGCGTGTCGTCTTGGTCCGGCAGTCGCGCGTGATGAAGAATCCACAACTCAAGGCGGAGTGAAATATGAGAGCGTTGCTGGTTCTGCTGGCGTTGCTGATACCGCTGACCGCTGGTGCCCAGATATCGTTCGAGCGCACCTACGGCGGTTTTTTCGATGATGATGGGTATTCGGTAACGCAGACGAACGATGGCGGATACATCATCGTCGGATACACCTACTCGTTCGGCGCAAGCCTTACAGATGTCTATCTGATCAGGACGGACGAGGTGGGCGACACGCTGTGGACGCGCATGTTCGGCGGGCCGGGCTACGACGATGGGTATTCAGTGGCGCAGACGAGCGACGGTGGATACGTCGTCACTGGATACACCGGTTCCTTTGGTGCAGGCGGACCGGATGTGTATCTGATTAAGACTGACGGAGCGGGCGATACGGTCGGGACACGCACCTACGGCGGTCCGTCCGATGATTATGGTTATTCCGTGCAGCAGACGGCCGACGGCGGATACATCATCGCCGGATACACAGCTTCATACGGCGTCGGCGGGATCGATGTATATCTGATCAAGACTGACTCAGTTGGTGATACGGCCTGGACGCGGACCTTCGGCGGTCCATCAGATGACTTTGGGCGTTCGGTTGAGCAGACGGCCGACGGTGGATACATCATCGCTGGACACACCTGGTCGTTTGGGGCAGGCCTTGCAGATGTCTACCTTATCAAGACTGACGCGGCCGGCGATACGGCGTGGACGAGGACGTTCGGCGGCTCAGAGTGGGACTTTGGCCATTCGGTACAGCAGACGGCCGACGGTGGATACATCATCGCCGGATACACCTATTCGTTCGGTGCAGGCAACTCGGATGTATATCTGATCAAGACTGACGGAGCGGGAGATACGATCAGGACGAGAACGTTCGGCGGCTCGTCCGATGATTTTGGTCGTTCAGTTGACTGGACGGCCGGTGGCGGATACATCATCGCTGGATACACCGATTCCTTCGGCGCCGGCTACGACGACGTGTATCTGATCAAGACTAACGGATCGGGTGATACGCTGTGGACGCGCACGTACGGCGGCCCAGACTATGAGAGAGGACGTTCAGTAAAGCAGACGGCCGACGGGGGATATATCATCACTGGATTCACCACATCGTCCGGCGCAGGCGCGTACGATGTATATCTGATCAAGACCGACGCGGATGGGCTCGTGGGTGTGAATCATGCACCGGATCTTGTGGATCAGCCCGACACGACAATAGCCGAAAACCTCTACCTGACGTTCACACTGGAGGCGACCGATCCAGATGGTGACAGTATCTGGTTTGCCTCTCCCGATCTGCCCACAGGGGCGATGCTCGACTCTGTGAGCGGTATCTTCGAATGGACGCCCACCTACCAGCAGGCCGGTCTCCATACGGTGACGTTCATCGCGACAGACGTCGGCGAGCCGGCCCTTGCGGACACCGAGCAGACCGACATCACTGTAGGTAATGTGAATCGCCCGCCTGATCTGCTCGATCAACCCGATACAACCGTGGCAGAGAATCAGTATCTGACCTTCACTCTGGAGGCCAGCGATCCAGACCTCGACAGTGTTTGGTTTGCCTCACCTGATCTGCCGACGGGGGCGACGCTCGATTCGGTGAGCGGCGTTTTCGAGTGGACGCCCACCTACCAGCAAGCCGGGCTGTATACCGTGACGTTCATCGGCACGGACTACGGGAGCCCGGCCCTGGCAGATAGTGAGCAGACGGACATAACGGTCACGGATGTGGTCGGGGTGGGCGATGACGAAGACGAATCGCGTCCGCTCGCGCAGTACCTCGCGCAGAACCGTCCCAATCCGTTTGGAGCCCAGACAACTGTCCATTATTCCCTGAAGGCGAAGTGCCGGGTCGCGCTGGCGATCTATGACATCCGTGGTGCGCTGGTGCGCGAGCTTGTCGACGAGACAGTTGCGGCCGGTGTGCACCAGGTAGTGTGGGATGGACGCGACGGTCGGGGGCATGCGGTGGCGAGCGGCGTGTACTTCTGCCACCTCGAGGCCGGCGAGTTCAGAGAGACGAGGAGGATGGTGTTGTTGCGATAGTGTTGTTGCGTCTGGTCCAGCGGTCACGAGGTTCGATGGGACTTGTTGGCTGATGTGAGGGCGAGGCGATTATGGAAAGACAATAGCGGAGATGACAGACGTCTGAGGTTTTCCTCTGGCGTCTGCTCTATAGCGTGTGTGGGGCGAGGGATGAGCTGCGTGGACGTGAGGGCGGTGCACTAGGCGAGCCTCGCAGGGCCGCGTGCAGGCGCCGGTTACGCGTGCACGGCGGGATCCCTGGGCCGGTGAGAACCTTCTGGCAGGAGGAGGACGAACCATGAGGAGAGACTGGAGTAGTGTAGCAGTCTTGCTGGCACTGGTGGCGGCGCTGTGCCTTGCCGGGTGTGCAAGTGAGGAGCCTACCGGCGGGGATGGCGACGGCCTAACCGCGGAGGAGCTGGTCGCCCAGGCGAATGGACTTGTGGAGCAGGACGACTATGCAGGGGCGAATGCGCTGTACAAACAGGCTATAAGCCTCGATCCACAGAATCTCGATGCTCAGTTCGGTGCCGGAGTGACCGAGGCGTTGGTGATGTACGAGGACCCCGAGTTAGCGGAAGCGATCCAGGCCTGGATCGAATTCTTCGAGTTCGAGCCCGTCCCCCCACCGTCACCCGGCCTGCTTGGTGATGCCACCCTGTCTCCCTCGACACTCGTCTTCTTCGGTGGAGTGCTACGAATGACGAGTGGCGCGATACAACAGCCTCCGCCCATGAGCGAGATGCAGGAGTTGCTGAGGGATAACGTCCTGCCGGTATTCGCCTATGTCATGGCGCGGTTCCAGGTCCTCGAGGCCAATCCGTCGTTCCAGTTCATCCTCACGCCGGGGATGACAGGCGAACCGGAGAACATAGAGGTCGATCTCGGCGACATCTACCTCGCCCATGCCGGGCTCGAGGCAGCGAGAGCGGCGATCTACTTTCTCATCTCCTATGACTTCGATGTAGATGACTACGAGAATCCATCGTGGGAGACGCTGCTCGGCACCGGGTCGAGCTTCCTGACGCTCTACCCGGAGGGCTGGAGCTACCTGACTGCTGCACGGGATGATCTCCTGTCAGCGGTCGTCCACGCAGAGGATGGGCTCGATGCGATCCTTGCCGAGACGGACGACCAATCTGATGATTTGACGACAGTAAGCGATCCCAACGATCCGAACTTGGAGCTGGCCCGGGAACTACTCGACGATCTCGAGGCGACCCTGAACAGCCCAATCGACGTCGAGATCCCGTGGGAACAGCCGGGCGAGCCCACAGTCAGCGTCTATCTCGGCCAGCTGTTCCTCAATCCGATCCAGGATTGGAAAGAGAAGTTGCCCGACTATCACTTCGAGGAGGGAATGCCGATACTCGACGAGCCGATCACATTCTCCGATCCCACCTTCAACGGGATTCTGCCGGGCATGACGAACGAGAGGCTCCGTGAGATATTCGGTCTGTGAGAAGGATCTGCGAAGGCGATACGCATTTTCACTCGGTGCTGCGCAGAGGACCGGAGGAGCGGGAACGATGCCATCGAGACGGGTGGCTGTTGCGAACATGCTTCCGCTGGGAATTGTTCCGCACACAGGACGGGGATCCGCTCTCGGTAGAGGACGGAGGTTCACCGCCCGTAGAGGGCAGAGATTCACCACCGGCAGAGGGCAGAGATTAACCCCGGGCTGCAGGCAGAGGTCCGCCCGGAGCGCAGGGCGGATATGCTCTTTGGGCAGCGGATGGAAATCCAGGTGGAGCGCAAGACCGATATCTCCTCAGAGTAGCGGGCAGAGATCCGTCCGGAGCGCAGGAGGGATGTTCGGTCCGGGCAGCGGGCGGAGACCGACGCCGGGCAGTGGGCGGGGATCCACCTGGAGCGCAGGAAGGATGTCTGCTCGGGGGAGTGGGCAGAGACCTACCCGGAGCGCAGGACCGATGATCGCTTGTGCCAGGAGGGCGTGGCTTCTCTTTCTCGCTGTCGCCGTACTGGCAGGTCCGCCCGGACTGAACAGCGCTAGGGCTCAGCTCATTCTGGACACCCTCGTGCCCGGCGGGGTCGAGGAGATCGGGATCGGCGGCTGGCCGTTCGTCACCCGTGCCGAGCCATCCCGGGAGTTGAACTATCTGCTCGCAGTACCCCGCGTGCAGGGCGGCGAGGTTGTGCTCACGGGCAGGGTCGAGGATGTGGCACGGCGATCCGATCCCTTTCTTCAGATCGGGCATGAGAGTGGCGGCTTCACAGTCAGGGTGCCCGTCGCCCTCGGCTCCTTCCCGGGAGGAATCGGGCTCGCCGTATCCCGGCGCGATGACGTGCTCGAGTTCGCGCTCGCGGGCCCGGGAGACGCGGCCAATGTGGAACGCTACCGGGCGAGATATCAGGCACTGAGCGTGTCGTATGGTCTTCGCCCCACGTCACTCATCGATGTCGCGGCGGGCCTGTGGCTAGACGAGAGCAGCGGGTATCGGCCGAGTTATCGTGTGGCGCTGGCGCTTGCCGGGGATCGTGCGGTCTCTGTCGCCATCTCCGCCAGCGGCCGACGCTCAGCCCACTCGCTGCGAGTTGAGTACGGCAAGGAACGAGTGGGCCTGCCCGTGCGTGGATATGGGGCGAACTACGGTGTCAAGCTCATGCTGGCTCCGAGTCCAAACCTCGCCATCGAGCTCGAAGAACATGCAGGGCGGGACATGTTTCGCCACGCGCCGGCAGAGCAGAGCCGCACCTACTTCGTCGATGGGATCGCGACGACGCGTGCCAGGCGCCTGTCGATCAGCCGGGAACTTGGCGAGGACGCTGAGTTCTCGTTCCATTTCGGCGACAGTGATAGCAGAGTACAGGGCGGTGTCTCGGAGCATGGCACACGCTTCTGCCAGGGGCAGGTCGACCTGGAGTCGCTCGAGTGGGCAGCAGGAGTCAGGTTCCGCCCGTTCAGGCGGAGTCGCTGCTACGCCGACGTTTCCCACACAAGATACGAGGGTCACGTGAATGGGTCACTCGAGGCATGGCCCTTCACAACGGGATTCATCGACCTGCTCGGTGTGCGGCAGAGGATCGAGAGCGAGGGCAGTCTCAGTCTGACGAGCCTCCATTTCGGCGGTGAACGGGATATCGCGGATTTTGCTGTGCTTCGGGGGGGACTGCGGTTTCTGTCGGTGGATGGCGAGCTATCGCTCGACTCATGGGAGCCCGCGTTTCTCGGATTGGGGAGGAGGGACGAAATAGAGATGACCCTCGAGCTCGAGAACACCTCGATCTTCGTCCCCTGTGTCGGGGCCGCAGTTGACGTCGGACCACTCCGCCTCGACGGCGCGGTGGCCCAGTTCATACCGGTACGGGGCGCTGGTCGGGCCGATACCGACAAGACGGGCGACGACGACGGAGCCAGTGGGGGAGGCGACGCCGGGATCGACAGGAGTGACTCGAAGGTGCGCGGAGGCACCCTGCTCGTCCGGTCTGCGGGAAGGGCTGGCTGCAGGCGAGCCAGTTGTGCACAGGCTTCGGCTGATTCTTGGGGAAGTGTTGCACACTACTCCTTGGTTATCTGCACCTGGAAGGTCCGCGAGCACGGCAACAGGGAGTACACGGTCCTGGTGCGGTACATGTGTGCGACGAGGAGGTACAGAGCATAGGGGGAGGGAGCCATGAGAACATTGCTGGTTGTGGTGGCTTTGCTTGTTCCGCTGACCGCGGACGCCCAGATCACCTTCGAACGCACCTATGGCAGCGCATTTGGGGAGTGGGGGTATTCGGTAGAGGAGACGAGCGATGGAGGGTATATCATCGCGGGAGGGGCCGAACCGTACGCTGGTGGCCAGAGCGACGCCTATCTGATCAAGACGGACATTTCAGGAGACACGGTCTGGACGCGCACCTATGGCGGTTCAAATTGGGATTGGGGCTATTCGGCTGAGGAGACGGATGATGATGGATATATCATCGGAGGATACACCGGTTCGTTTGGTGCTGGCGGGGACGATGTCTATCTGATCAAGACCGACAGTTCTGGAGACACGATCTGGACGCGCACCTACGGTGGTCCGGATTATGATCATGGCCGTTCGGTTGACCAGACGAGCGATGGTGGGTATATCATTGTGGGTGAGTTCCAACCATACGGTGGCGCACCCAAGGATGTGTATCTGGTGAAGACTGGCGCGTCGGGGGAGACGGTCTGGACGCGCACCTATGGCGGCGGGGATGAGGAGTATGGCCGTTCGGTTGACCAGACGAGCGACGGTGGATACATCGTCGGAGCATGGGCTGCCTCGTTCGGTGCGGGCGGGTTGGACGTCTACCTGCTCAAAGTTGACGCCTCAGGAGACACGGTCTGGACGCGCACCTATGGCGGCCAAGATCATGAGGAGGACCGTTGGGTCAGACAGACGAGCGACGGTGGGTATGTGATGGCAGGATTCAGCGAATCGTTTGGCTCGGGCGGGTACGACATCTATGTGATCAAGACCGACGCAACTGGTGATACCGCTTGGACACGGACCTATGGCGGCTCAGATGATGAATATGGCTATTCGGTTGAAGAGACGGGCGATGGGGGGTATGTCATTGCCGGATACACCGCTTCGTTTGGTGCGGGCGGGTACGACGTCTATCTGATCAAGACGGACGCTTCGGGAGACACGGTCTGGACGCGGACGTACGGCGGCGCGGATGATGACTATGCCCGCTCCATTGATGTAACGAGCGATGGGGGGTATGTCGTTGCCGGATACACCGCATCGTTTGGCGCGGGTGGAGACGACGTCTATCTGATCAAGACGGACGCCGAGGGACTTGTGCAGGTCACTGAGGAGCCTCGTGAGGAACCGCATCCCGGCGCCTTTGCACTTATGCAGAACCGTCCGAATCCGTTCCGGGCGACGACAGCAATTCGATTCGCGCTGCCGAGCGCGCAGCCGGTCAAGGTGACGCTCTATGACGCACGAGGAGCTGTCGTCCGCGAGTTGACATCCGGGAAGATGCATGCTGGCGTACATGAGCTCCTATGGGATGGGCTAGACGCGCGCGGGCGCGAGGTGGCTAGCGGGATCTACTTCTATCGTCTCGAGGCCGGTGACTTCAGCGAGACGAAGCGGATGGTGTTGCTGAGATAGTCTCGAGGGTTGAGTGAGGTGCAGGAAGAAGGCCGAGAGAATGGAGACCGTGGCGGCGTTGGTGTGCACAGCCATTGTGCTTGGGGCGTGGACAGGCGTGTCGGCGACGGTCCTCCGAGTGCCGAGCGAATATCCAACCATCCAGGCAGGCATCGACGCCGCGGTCGGAGGGGACACGGTGCTGGTTGCAGACGGAACCTACACCGGCAACGGGAACCGGGATATCGATTTCGGTGGAAGAGCGATCGTCCTTCTGTCCGAGCACGGACCTCAGATGACGATCATAGACTGCGAGGGAACCGACCAGGATCCCCACCGTGGTTTCTATTTCCACAGCAACGAAGTTTCGACCTCTGTGGTCCAGGGGTTCACGATTATGAGCGGCTGGACGTATACCGGTGGCGCTGTCCTGTGCCACGACTCCTCTCCGACAATCCTGAACAACATTATGACCGGAAACACCGCAGAGGGCGGCGGCGGGATCATGTGCCGGGCGAATTCGCACGCGGTCATCGTCGGCAATACGATCACAGAGAACAGCGTCTCTTTGTGTGGGGGCGGCATCTATTGCCACAGCGGGTCCCCGGCGTCCATTGAGGATAACCTCATCACCGAGAATACGGCTGCCTACTGCGGGGGCGGCATCCGCTGCAATGAGTCGTCCCCGGCGATTACGGGCAACACCCTTGTGGGGAATACCGCGGCATACGGCGGCGGTATCTGCGCTCTTGAGTCCTCGTTCCCCACGGTTCTCAATTCGATTCTCTGGGGGAACAGTGCGAACATCGGAGAGGAGGTGTTCGACGATGGCACGAGCTCGGTCACGGTCACCTACTCCGATGTGGAAGGTGGCAAAGAGGGTGAAGGCAACATCGACGCCGATCCTCTCTTTGTATCGGGGCCGCTCGGTGGGTACTATCTCAGCCAGATCGCTGCAGGGCAGGCGGAGGAGAGCCCGTGCGTCGATGCAGGCGATGCAGGCTCCGCCGTGGGCGAAGGGACAACGAGGACTGACCACGTCTATGACGTCTGGCCCGTAGATATGGGATACCATTACGAGGAAGCTGGAGGCGCAGGAGGCGATGACCATCGGGAAGTTTCCCATCTCACTCAGAACTATCCGAATCCTTTCGCCGCGACCACAACGATCGGGTACTCGCTCGGAAGACGGACAAAGATTGTCCTGGCGATCTATGACATCCAGGGCGCGCTCGTGCGGGAACTGGTGGACCGGACATATCCCGCCGGATCGCACGAGATCACATGGGATGGGCGCGATGGACGAGGATACTACGTGGCGAGCGGGATCTACCTCTGCCACATGAAGGCCGGGGAGCACGCCGAGACGAAGCGTATGGTATTGCTGAGATAGCACCCCCTGTTAGAGAGAGGACCGCACCCACGGGCGGCCCCGGGTACACCGTGCATCCGGGGGGCCGGCCGGTCGCTGATAATCTGCCTGCCGGTCGACCGGGAGACGGGCATGTCCTTCTCCCGATTTCGTCGGCCGGATCGAAAGTCCTTGCCGACCGCACACAGGAGGCGAGAAGCGCGGGTGGATCGGCCAATCTACAGAGCGTCTCCTGGGGTGTCGATGCGGCATCGACAGGTCTCTGCTGATCCACACAACCTCAATTGAAACAAGAGGATACCTGAGAGCAACCCGACCGGCCTGCGGTATCGATACCGCAGGCCGTGCTCCTTGTTGTGCGCCGCCGAGCGAACTCCATGATCACGGGAACCAACTGTAGAGCATGCACTTATCGACGCCCTCACCTCAGCCTGGTGAGGGCTGCGCCGTTCATGGCATGCACCTTGCTTTAGCATACTGGTGTCCGGGATTTCTCTGACTGGACTCCCCCGGCCGAACGGAGCGGTGCTGACTGCCAGAAACGAGCGGGTCAGCTCTCGACGTATAGCAGGAACGACTCGAACAGAAGGAGGAGACCATGAAGTCCCTGATGATTCTCGTTTGTGTTGCCCTGGTTATCGGACTCTGCATGAGCACCCATGCGACGACGTGGAACGTCCCGAGCCTCCAGTGTCCTACCATCCAGGCGGGGATCGACTCCGCGGCGTGGTACGACACGGTATCGGTGGCGCCAGGCACCTACTCCGGTCCGGGAAACCGGGACCTCGACTTCAACGGGAAGCCGATCGTGGTGATGTCGCAGAGCGGTCCAGAGGTGACGATCATCGATTGCGGCGGAAGCGCGACCACCTGGCACCGCGGATTCTGGTTCCACAATGGCGAATGGTCTGAAGCGGTGGTAAAGGGGTTCACGATCACGGGCGGGTACCATGATCGGGGCGGCGGAATCCTCGTCGCGCCGGACAGCACCCCTCCGTGGATGACGGGGAGTTCTCCTACGATTATCGGCAACATACTCACTGGTGACACGGCTACCGTCAACGGCGGCGCCATAGCGACCCTTGATTTCTGCTCTCCCACGATCGAGGGGAATACGATCGTTGGCAATATGGCAAAAGGCATCCCGGACAGCACCAATCGTGGGGGCGGGATTCATGTGGTGGGTACATACTATATGCCACCTTCCGGTGTGTCGATCGTCGGTAACACAATTGCGGGCAACAGAGCCGACTATGGCGGCGGGATCTCCTGCGTCGGATTTGTGTCCTGGGCCACCATCAGAGATAATACGATTTCGGAGAACCTCGCGGATTCGGCAGGCGCGGGGATCTACTGCTGGGATGTCCAGAATCCGGAGATCGAGGGGAATACGATCGCGGACAACGACGCTCAGTTCTGGGGCGGCGGGATCGCATGCGAGAAGCGCTCTTCGCCCGATATCCTCGACAACACGATAACCGGCAACACTGCCGGGATCGGGGGCGGCATCTGGTGCTCCGATTCATGTTTTGCGTCGATCGCCGGCAACACCATCTCCCGGAACCTGGCCAACTACGGCGGCGGCATCGATTGCATGGAGGAGTCTTCCCCGACGATCTCGAACAACCTGATTTCCGGTAACTGGGCGAGTTACGGAGGCGGGATCTATTGCTGGAGCTACTCGAGCCCGACCATCGTCGGCAACGTGATTGTGAGTGATACCGCCGACTATCAGGGAGGTGGGATCTCTCTCCACGATGTGTGCGCTCCGGAGATCAGGAACAACACGATCGCGGAGAACGTGGCCTACCATGGCGGCGGGATCTTCTGTGAAGTAGGGTGTATCGCATCCATCGATGGCAGCACGATCACAGAGAATGCGGCCATCAGCGACGGCGGCGGGATCTGCTGTCGCGGCAGCTCTTCTGCACAGGTCGTCAACTCCATTCTGTGGGAGAACAGTGGATGGCTGGGGCCGGAGGCCTACGTTGATGCCTCGAGTGCGATTACGGTCCGGTACTCCGATGTACAGGACGGCCAGCTGGGGATCTGGGTCGAGACCGGCGGCTGGTTGGGCTGGGGGCCGGGCAATATCAACGCCGATCCCCTGTTCGTATCCGGCCAGCATGGTGACTACTATCTGAGTCATACCGCTGCCGGCCAGCCCCAACAGAGTCCATGCGTCGATGCGGGCGATCCTGCCGCAAGTGTGCTGACAAGTACCACGAGGACGGACGAAGTGCAGGACTCCACGCCCGTCGACATGGGGCGTCACTATCCGCGGCCGAGCTTGATCTCGATTCAGGTGACGCCCGACTCCCCACACGTGAATCCGGGTCAGGACCTCTGGTTCACGGTCGACATCGTGAACGTCACTGATACCACACTGACATTTGATGTGTGGGTCGATGCGTACCTGGCGAACGGCAATCCCTACGGTGGGAATCCCGTGCTCGGGCCAGCGCAACTCACCCGGGGTGGGGGCTCGGGGTTGTACGGGGTGCGCCGGAGCGTCCACATACCGCAGGCGGCGCCTGCCGGTGGACCATATGAGCTTCGCGTTCGGACCGGCCAGCACGGGGGCTCGGTCTGGGCGGAAGGTTCCTTCGAGTTCTACATCGGGGCACAATACCTGATCTGGGAGCCGGACCCGACTCCGATCAGCGGCCAGGCGATCAAGGACGCCCTCAGTGCCAATGGCAGGAGCTCTGAGTTCGTGGTCGGTCCGCTCGGGAACTACAACCTGTCTCTGTATGAGGGGCTCTTCGTCTGCCTGGGCATGTACCCGAACAACGCCATGATCATGGTGGGCTCGGCCGAGGCGGCCCAGATCGAGGCCTACATCGCTGATGGCGGCGACGTCTATATGGAGGGTGGGGACGTCTGGTACTACGATCCGTTGGTGGGCGGGCACAACTTCGGGCCGACCTTCGGGATCCTGGCCCTCGCGGACGGCACGGCGGATCTGTTCAACGTCTCCGGGGTTGCGAACACCCTCGTGCCGGGGCTCGCCGGGTTGACGTCAGCGTACACCGGCGAGAATAGCTGGGTCGACGAACTGATTCCCATCCTACCGGCTCAGGTCGTCTTCACGAACTCCGGGAACCCGGATGATGTCGGGGTAGGAAATGCGACTGGTGCGGGTGGTCACACCATCGGGACGTCGTTCGAGCTCGGCGGAACCGCATACAATACGTTCATCGTGCCTGCGGTGGCCGAGTTCATCGACTTGTTCGAGGAGTGATGCAGGGTCGCGTCTGACGGCGAGCAATCGGCGGGTGCCCGCCGGGCAACGGTGTTCGCCCGGGCAGTGATGAAGCCCAACAACGTAACAGCGCGGGGGTCTTCTGTGGACCCCCGCGTTTTCGTGACCTTTTCCTCCGGCGATTCGATTGGGGTCTACATTGAGACTGAGCTTATAACAACCGCCGCGGATGGATGGAGTGAGCACAGGGAAGATCCATTCTGACTCGCACGGCAGCGGATCCTCCCCGAAAGGGCGCGTGATATCGTTGTAGGTCGTCACGCAACGCCTTCCGCCGAGCCGGTTGCCCCGGGCGGCGGGAATTCGCTCTGGGATGATCACGATGAGCAGGGTTCGATTACGAGAAATGATGCACCAAGTTCGCACAAGTCTCGGACAGAGTCCTCCCAACACATCGAGCGAAGCCATGGAGTAGTCCCCCCGGCGCTCATGCTTCTCCTTCCTGTTGACATCCTGCGCATCCTTGCTGTAGACTCCTGGTCGATGATGCGGCCGATTGCAGTGCCCCGCTGCGCGGGCCTGGGTGGCATATCTCCCGGCCCTGTAGACCCGATGACAGACCTCTGGACCCGCGCGGTGGAGCTGCTCGGGTCTTTGTGTTGGTTAGCATCCTGCAAGTAGAGGGCGGTCTGGTGCACGCAGACGTTCTTACTGAGGGCGTATCAAGAGGAGGGTAACGCCATGGAGAAACTGACGCCTTTCGCAGTGACGGTTCTAGTCTTAGGGCTGTTGGTGAACGCCTCGGCAACGATTCGTCATGTGCCGGGCCAATACCCGACGATCCAGGCGGGGATCGATGCTGCGGTCGGTGGGGACACAGTGCTGGTTGCCGACGGCACGTATACAGGCTTGGGGAACAAGAATATCGACTTCTTGGGGAAGGCGATTCTTGTGACATCGGAGAACGCCCCCGAGCTGACGACCATCAACTGCCAAGGAGCAGGGCGCGGGTTCTTTTTCCACTGCGGCGAAGACACCACCTCAGTGCTGAGAGGATTCACGATTCAGAACGGGGGGGGTCTGTCGTGCGGCGGCGGAATCCTGTGTCAAGGCTCTTCCCCGTGGATCGTGGGCAATACGATCGCATGGTGCGCGGCCGAGGAGCAGGGCGGAGGGATCTACTGTGAGGGTTCATCCCCGAGGGTCGAGCGCAACACGATCACGGGGAATTCAGCTCCGCAGTCAGGTGGCTTGTACATGAACGGAGGTGTAGGGATCATTGTCGGCAACCTCATCGCCGACAATAGTGCTTGGGCCGCCGCCGGCGGCGGGATCCACTGTGAGTTTTCATCCCCGAGGATCGATGGCAATACGATCACGGGGAATAGCGCGGTCACTTATGGCGGCGGGATCCGGAGCTACCCAGACACGCCTCAGACAGTCATCAACACCATTCTCTGGGGAAACAGTGCCTCTACGGGTCCCCAGATCTCCCTGGGAGCGGGGTCGATGGACGTCAGCTACTGCGATGTGGAAGGCGGTTCAGCCGCGGTACACGTCGCTCCGGGGGCCACGCTGTACTGGGGCGAGGGAAACATGGATTGGGATCCGCTCTTCGTGACCGGTCCGTTGGGCGACTACTATCTGAGCCAGGTCGCCGCAGGACAGGGATCAGATAGTCCCTGTCTGGATGCGGGTGACCCGAACTCGCCCGTCCCCGGGGGAGCTACGACGAGGACAGACGGGTATCCCGACTACTGGCCTCTGGACATGGGCTACCACTATCCCACGAACTATATTCCAGACCTCCTGGACCAGCCCGACACGTCAGTGGCGGAGAACCAGTATCTGACGTTCACCCTGGAGGCGAACGATCCGGATGGTGACAGCATCGTCTTCTCCTCGCCCGATCTGCCGGGCGGGGCGACGCTGCATGCGGTTACGGGGCTGTTCCAGTGGACGCCGACCTACGCTCAATCCGGTCTGCATACGGTGACGTTCATCGCCACCGACTTCGGGATACCGGCGCTCGCAGATACCGAGCAGACCGACATTACGGTGACCAACGTGAACCTTGCGCCGGACCTCGTGGACCAGGCCGATACGACGGTGGCGGAGAACCAGTATCTTACATTCACGTTGGTGGCGACCGATCCTGACGAGGACAGCATCTCGTTCTCTTCCCCGGATCTGCCGTCCGGCGCTGTGCTGGGCGAGGCGACCGGTCTCTTCGAGTGGACGCCGACCCATCAGCAAGCGGGTCTCCATACCGTTACGTTCATCGCCACGGATCATGGGAGCCCGGCGCTGGCAGATACCGAGCAGACTGATATCACCGTGACCGACGTGAACCAGGCGCCTGATCTCGTCGATCAACCGGATACGACGATTGCGGAGAACCAGTATCTGACGTTCACCCTGGAGGCGAATGATCCCGATAACGACAGTATCTGGTTTGCCTCTCCCGATCTGCCGGAGGGGGCGGCGCTCAATTCGCTGACCGGCGTCTTCTGGTGGACGCCCACCTATGCTCAGTCCGGTTTGTACACGGTGACATTCGTCGCCACCGACATGGGGAACCCGGCGCTCGCCGACACCGAGCAGACCGATATCACCGTGACCGACGTAGTAGGGGTGAGTGATGGGGATGAGGAGCTGCGGGTCCCGCTCTCGTGGTATCTCGCTCAGAACCGTCCGAATCCGTTCAGGTCGGCGACGACGGTTCAGTACGGACTCGTCGCGTCGGCGCAGGTGAGGCTTGACATCTATGACGTGCGGGGCGCCCTGGTGCGGCGGCTGGTGGATGAGAAGCTTCCTGCCGGGCACCATCGAACGATCTGGGATGGCTGTGATGGGCGAGGGCATCGTGCGGGGAGCGGTGTGTACTTCTGCCGGATCGAGGCCCGTGACCATAGTGAGACGAAGCGTATGGTGCTGCTGCGCTGAGAAATCCCTCGACAACTTCGCTCATATGGTGTATCTTGTTCTTCGCGGAGAGATAGACCGACCGCACGGAGGGCTAGTCCTAACTGGTAAGGCAGCGGACTTGAAATCCGCCGGGCTTCGGCCCTTGGGGGTTCGAATCCCTCGCCCTCCGCCATCATCGATTTCCCTGCTGTTGGGCTCGCGTGGGGGAGCGTCAGGGCTCGACAGCGCGGTGCTCCGTGCCTGCTGGGGGAAGCGTCAGCAGAGTACCTGCTGAGTACCAGCACGGGGTGCCGGCGAACACGGGGTGCCAGCCCTGTCGAAAAACTGAGGACGACACGCACAATCCTCGCGGAGAGGTGGCCGAGTGGTTGAAGGCAGCCGCCTGCTAAGCGGTTGTGGGGCTTAAAACCTCACCGGGGGTTCGAATCCCCCCCTCTCCGCCATAACGTTTCTGCAGATCGAGGCGCGTCGCGCGCGGTATGGCGGCGCGTTCCGTTGAGGCTGATGGTCGAAGCTGATGGTCCAAGCTGACGGTCAGTTGTGCTCAGACGTGGCGTGCGGTCTGGTGCAGTCTGTGCAGCAGTATGTCTGACATAGCAGTGCGATTCCGGATATAGGCGTACAATAATTAGGCGTGCAATATTGAAGCCTTCTCAGAAAGGACCGGGTGAAGCATGACCCCCGAGAAACCACAGACCACAACAGTCCGTGTCCGTATCGCCCCCAGCCCGACCGGGTTCCTTCACGTGGGGACGGCGCGGACCGCCCTCTTCAACTGGCTCTTCGCCCGCC
>LJUI01000188.1 GCA_001303705.1 candidate division TA06 bacterium SM23_40 | reverse complement strand
ATGGGAGGCGGAGGCCACGTTTGAGGAAGGAGTCGTACCCTATCTCGAGCAGAAAAGCGGTGGCAGGGTGATCGTGTACCGCACCCTCCGCACCGTCGGGAGACCCGAGGCAGAGATAGCCGGAGATCTCGCGCGGCTGGAGGGGTTGCCCGAAGGAGTGCGCCTTTCCTATCTGCCCACCGGCGATGGTGTCGATGTGAGGATAGCGACCGGTCCGGTCGACGAGGCGGGAGCCGCGAAGCGACTCGATGCTGCGGAGCAGATAATCGCGGGACTTCTGGGAGAGTGTGTATACGGTCGTGAGGGAGAGAGGATCGAGGAGGTGGTGGGCCGCATGCTGCGCGACGCAGGTCTGACGCTTGCGGCCGCCGAGTCCTGCACTGGTGGGCTCGTCATGGGGCGTATCACCAACGTGCCGGGCAGTTCTGACTACTTCCTGGGTGGAATCGTCTCCTATGCCGATGAGGCGAAGCGACAGCTCCTCTCCGTCCCGAGCGATCTTCTCGCCGCGCACGGAGCGGTGAGCCGGTCCGTGGCTCTCGCGATGGCGAAGGGCGTCCGCAGGGCCTGCGACGCTGACGTCGGCCTCGCAATCACGGGCATCGCCGGGCCGGGCGGGGGCTCGTCATCAAAGCCGGTCGGATTGGTGTACCTCGCCCTCGACATAGAAGGACGTGAGTTCTCGGAGGAGTGGCGCTTGCCCGGATCGCGGGAACTCGTCAGACATCGTGCGGCCGTGCGTGGACTCGATCTCGTGAGGCGATCTCTATCGAATGCTCCCTCCCCCCGGGCGGCCGCGGACGGGAAGGGGGAGGTCCGGGCAGGTGGGGAGACAGACAGATGAGCGAGGGGATCCGCACGTTCATCGCCGTGGAGTTGCCATCTGAGGTGAGGGATACGCTGGGCTCGCTGCAGCAGGAGCTCGGCGATGCCCACGGACAGGTGCGGTGGGTCGCACCTCATAACATCCACCTCACATTGAAGTTCCTCGGCAACATACCCGAAGAGAGAGTCTCACCATTGAGGGAGGGGACCGAAGAAGCGGCCGCCGGGTACGCTCCGTTCGGGATGTCCCTCATGGACCTGGGAGCGTTCCCTGGTCCGCGACGGGCACGGGTCATCTGGGTGGGTCTGGATCAGGGTCGGGAGCTCCTCGGGGCTCTGGCTGAACGGCTGGAGGCCTCACTCGCCGATCGAGGGTTCGATCGCGAATCGAGGCGGTTCAAACCACATGTAACGATAGGGAGGATCAAGGGGCGCGGGCGCGGCGTGGATATGAGTGAGCCGCTGGCGAAGGTCACGTTCGACGTGCAGACGTGCGTTGTTGATGGGTTGACGATCATGCGCAGTGATCTCACGCCGCACGGGCCGATCTATACACCGTTGCATCGGGTGCTGCTTGCCTCGGAAAGAGCAGAAGATAATAATAGATGTGAGTGATCGCAATACTGAGTGACTGAGTAGTTGAGCAGTCGAGAGAACGAGTCCGGGAGGCACCGGTCCCGAGCCGAGGAGAGAGCGATCGGCTGCGGAAGGCCGACAGGGTCATAAAGGAGGCGAGAGAGATGGCGAGAGAGAATGCCGGAGAGAGAGCGAAAGCGCTCGATCTGGCCGTGACGCAGATTGAGAAGCAGTTCGGACGAGGGGCGATCATGCGATGGGGGGAGGCCGGGGCACGTCTTGAGGTCGACGTTATCTCGACTGGCTCGCTGGCCCTTGATAAGGCATTGGGTGTGGGTGGCGTGCCCCGTGGTCGAGTGGTGGAGATATTCGGCCCCGAGGCTTCGGGAAAGACGACGCTGGCACTCCACATCATAGCCGAGGCACAGAGGGTGGGCGGCACGGCGGCGATCATCGATGCCGAGCATGCGCTCGATCCGCAGTATGCGGGTAAGCTGGGAGTCGACATCGACAACCTGCTCATTTCTCAGCCCGATACGGGCGAGCAGGCCTTGGAGATCGCGGAGATGCTCGTGCGGAGCGGAGCGGTCGATGTCGTCACCGTCGACTCTGTCGCCGCGCTCGTCCCCCGGGCCGAGATCGAGGGAGAGATGGGGGATGCCCATGTCGGGTTGCAGGCCCGGCTCATGTCCCAGGCATTGCGCAAGCTGACAGCGGCGATCAGCCGATCACGCACCTGCGCCATTTTCGTCAACCAGATCAGGATGAAGATCGGAGTGATGTTCGGCAATCCGGAGACCACTCCCGGCGGGCTCGCACTCAAGTTCCACTCCTCTGTAAGGATGGAGATACGGCGTGTAACTTCGATCAAGTCGGGGGACGAGACGATCGGTAATCGGGTGCGGGTCAAGGTGGTGAAGAACAAGATGGCGCCGCCCTTCCGTCAGGCTCAGTTCGACATCCTCTATGGAGAGGGCATCTCGCAGGAGGGCGAACTGATCGATCTCGGTCTGGAGGAGAAGATCGTCGAGAAGACAGGGTCGTGGTTCTCCTACAAGGGCGAGAGGCTGGGCCAGGGCCGGGAGAATGTGAAAGAGTTCCTGAAAGAACAGATAGAGGCGGAAGTCAGGGAGCGTCTGGGGCTCAGGGCGGGCGCGGCCCGGGAGACTTCGGAAGGTGAGGCAGAGGGGGAATCTCGCCCGTCTCGGGAGCGAGGGTCTCGTTCGCGGTCGAGATCCAAGACGTCGGATATGGGAGCGACAACCTCGGAAGGGGCTCCGGCCTAGTCCCCTGTCTGTCGAGCGATGTCCGGCATCGTGCAAGGAGTAGACCAGACGGTAGAGGAGATGGGAGGGAGAAGCGCAAAGGGCAGAGGGTCCGGGCGCGGGCGAAAGGAACACGATCCCGATGAAGAGAGGAGGGAGGCGAAAGAGTACGCACTCCTCCTCCTCTCATACCGGATGCGGAGCGAGGCCGAGACAAGGGAACGGCTTTCGCGCCGGGGGTATGCCCCGGACCTGATCGCCGCCACGGTGCTCGATCTGTCGCGGGTCGGGCTGCTCGATGACCGGGAGTTCTCGCGAGGCTGGATACGGAACCGGCTGGCCACCAACCCGGCGGGCAGACGGGTCATCAGACTGGAACTCGGGCGCAAGGGGATCGACGCCGCGATTATCGATGAAGCCCTCCGGGAGATAGAGAACGAGTATGATGAGCGGGCGCTCGCGATGCGAGTCGCCCGTAAGAAGATCGGTCAGTATGGCGGGCTCGATCGAGGTATTGTGAGAAGAAGACTCGTGGCTCTCCTCGCACGGCGTGGATTCGAATATGGCGTGATCGAGGAGGTGGTTCGAGAGTTGCTGGAACCCGAACAGGGCGGGTGATTTCGAGTCGGATATCGATAGGAGACATCTCGCGTTATGACGACGGCCGAAATACGACGTGCATTCCTTGAGTTCTTTGCCGAACGAGGGCATACTATCGTTCCCAGTTCATCGCTGGTTCCCAGGGGGGATCCGACGCTGCTGTTCACCAATGCGGGGATGGTGCAGTTCAAGCCGCTGTGGGCGGGTACCGTGCCGCTCCCGTATACGAGGGCGGCGAGCGTGCAGAAGTGTCTCCGCCTGAGTGACCTCGATGAGGTAGGTACCAGTATCAAGCACGATACATTCTTCGAGATGCTCGGTAATTTCTCGTTCGGAGACTACTTCAAGCGCGAGGCGATCGAGTGGGGTTGGGAGTTCATGCGCGATGTTGCGGGCGTCCCTCCCGAACAGATGGCCGTCTCCGTCCACGACAGCGATGACGAGGCGTACGATGTCTGGCGGGGGGTGATCGGACTCGATCCCGCCAAGATCGCCCGGCTGGGGGACGAAGACAACTTCTGGGGTCCTGCAGGGGCCACCGGGGCGTGCGGTCCATGCTCCGAGATCTTCTACGACCGCGGTCCTGAGTACGGGTGCCGCCGTGCGACGTGCGGTGTGGGCTGTGACTGTGACAGATTTTTCGAAGTGTATAATATCGTCTTCCCCCAGTTCGACCAGGATGAAGATGGACATCGCCACGCACTGAAGAATCGTGGGATCGACACAGGGCTCGGGCTCGAGCGACTGGCGCTCGTGCTCCAGGGCGTTGAGACGATTTTCGACATCGATGTCTTCGCTCCTATCGTGGAAATGGCGATAGAGATCGCCGGGATCGACCGGCAGGCTGAGGGAAAGAACCTGAGGGCCCTGCGCATCGTGGCCGATCATGCGCGGGCGCTCTCGTTCGCCATAGCGGACGGCGTCCTCCCCGCAAACGAGGGTCGGGGATACGTGGTCCGCCGGCTGCTCCGCCGCGCGGTGCGTCAGGGCAGGATCCTCGGGATCCACGAGCCATTCCTCTATCGCCTGGCCGGTGTGGTCGTCGATGTCATGGGAGATGCCTATTCTGAGCTGCGCGAACGGCAGGAACAGATCGCACTCGTCATACACTCGGAAGAAGAGCGATTCTTCAATACCCTGGAACAGGGGATCATGATCTTCGAGCGTGTCGCTCTCGAGGCGAAGCGGAGCGGGGCACAACAGATCCCCGGAGACGCGGCATTCCGTCTGTACGATACCTACGGGTTCCCGGTCGATCTGACACGGGAGATGGCTCAGGACTACGGCCTCGGCGTCGAGATCGAAGGGTTCGAGCGGGCAATGGCCGAACAGCGGGAGAAGGCGAAGGCGGCATCTAAATTCGAATCGGAGGCCGCGGCAGGAACGTGGGAAGAGTTCCGGCATTGCCCGAGCGTCGAGTTCGTCGGCTATGAGACGCTGGAAGCGAAGGCGATGATCGCCCGGTGGAGACGGCACGACACGCAGTCGGTTGCGATCGTGCTCGATCGAACTCCGTTCTATGCAGAGGCGGGTGGCCAGGTCGGGGACACGGGCACGATCCGGGGCGAGGGTTTCGAGGTGCGGATCACGGATACTGTGTACGAAGATGACGTCGTCGTTCATATCGGCACGCTTGTCCGCGGTCAGATCACAGATGAAGAGGTGGTGGCGAGCGTCGACGGGAGCCGACGCCAGGGCATAGCCCGCAGCCATACCGCGACGCACCTCCTCCAGGCCGCGTTGCGGGAGGTGCTGGGAGATCACGTCCATCAAGAGGGTTCATATGTCGAGTCCGACAGACTGCG
>LJUI01000091.1 GCA_001303705.1 candidate division TA06 bacterium SM23_40 | reverse complement strand
CGCAAAATGTGCGTGGCCGGGGACGGGTGCCGCGCTCGAGGCAGGTCAGATGCACGGTGTTGTGGGCCGCGCGGTCATTCGGCAGAGAGAGCGCTCTACCCCAGACCCCGCAACTGCGCGAGTGCCACATGCAGGACGGAGGCCGACCTCGAGAACGCATCCGCGTCTCGTGGCGATAGCTTCGCCTCCAGCACACGCTCAACACCCATCTGTCCGACAACACTCGGCACCCCGAGACTCACCTGCTCCTGACCGTACTCGCCCTCGAGAACCGCCGAAACCGTAAGCACCCTCTTCTCATTTCGCAGAATAGCAGCGACTATCAGCACCAGGGCCAGCCCGACAGCGAAATACGTCGCACCCTTGTAATCTATGATGTGATAGGCCGACCTCTTCACCGACTCCTCTATCTCCCGATGCGTCTGTTCCCAATCCTCGCAGCGGCCGCAGCCGGGACAATATTCCTCGATCGGTATGCCGGCGAGATGGGATATCGACCAGGCCGGTACCTCGCTATCACCGTGCTCACCGAGAACGTATGCGTGCACATTGTGTACGTCTACCCCACAGATCTGACTAAGCTTGTGGCGAAAACGCGCGCTATCGAGCACAGTGCCGGACCCGATCACCCGCCCACGAGGCCAGCCAGACCGTTCGTGAGCCACATACGTCAAGATATCGACAGGGTTACTCACCACCACGATCACAGCATGCGAACGCTGCTCGACAATGTCGTCTACTATCCGCTCAATGATTGCGACATTTCTCTGAAGTAGATCAAGGCGCGATTCTCCGGACCGCTGCTTGGCTCCGGCTGTGATGACGACTACGTGGGCATCCTCGTAGTCCCCCTTTTCCCCCTCACGTATCCTGACTGAAGGAAAGAACGCCTGTCCGTGTGCCAGATCGAGCACCTGTCCCATGACCAACTTGTCATCCAGGTCAATCAAGGCGATATCGTCAGCCAGACCATTCTGAGCAAGAGCATAGGCAAATGTCGAGCCGACTGCTCCTGCCCCGACGATGACCACCTTCCGCGACACCCACTGTTCGACATTCATCTCGATTTCCTCGTGATGAACTGCTTATGCGCCGCTCGCGTAACTTCATAGATGGACCCACACCGCCAACGAACGCAATCAGGGTCCAGGGAAGGCCACTGGCCTCCCCTGAGTCGCTCGGATCCCGTGATCATGCGCTGCCCCACCTCCTCTCCGTCTCGACTCCGGATCGAGCCCGCGCTGTTCCTGAGCAGACCCCTGTTCCCAATCACTCTCTATGTCGTTTCCGCGCGAGCATCATCACAGCATCTTGAGTCTCTCGCGGGCGACAGCAGCCTCGTCGCTGCGAGGATGCTCTGCCACCACCCTCTCCAGGTAGCGCCTCGCCTGCTCCACGTTACCGCGATCCAGGTGACAGAGCGCCACCCTCAGCAAGGCGCCCGCGATTCTATCCGGCTCAGAAGCGGAGCGCTCCACCTCGAGAAACGCCTCGATAGCCCTATCCGGCTGATCGAGGGCGTAGTAGCACTCGCCTATCCAGTATCGCGCCTCATCGACAAGCTCCCCAGCGGGGTATCTGTCGAGATAAGCGCGGAACCCGAGCAGAGCGAGATCGTAGTTGCCGCGGGTCATATCGATGTATGCGCTGTCGTACAGCTCCCGATCCCCGCTCGCAGTCCCGGGGCGCGCGCTATTCTGTGTATCACCTTCCGGACGCAGTCCTTCGAGATTTCCCAGAATCCTCGACAGGCGATATCGATTCAGTTCGAGCTTGCCCTCGATTATCTCCAGTCTGTCCGCCAGCGCAGCCAGCTCTCCCGCCAACCCGACACGGAGCTCTGCGATCTCGTCGAGTGTCACCCCGAGGAGGCTATCGCTCCGCGCGGCCTGCTCCCGCAGCTCGATCTGTCCCGCCTCCATGCGACCGAGCCTGTCGCGGAAGCCGACAACCTCACCCCGCGTCGCGCACCCCACTCCAGCCGCGATCCATGCCACAGACAGCGACGCGAGGGCAGTCCACACCATGACTGAGCGTGTAGACAGGCCTCTCGCCCGCCGGGCGCGAGACCTCCCTCGCTGGCAACCAGACCAGACCGATCGAATGCCGGCGCAGCAACGCTCAAGCTCGTCACGGGACCGTCCCGCTGGACAGAGACACATGGCACCGCCTCCATCGCCGCCTATCGGAGTCAGGCCTCGAGAGGCAGCGGCTCATTCCTGCGCAATGAGATGCTGTCTGGCCCCGAACAGCATTTCGAGATGAGCCTTCTCCTCCTGGACGAGGCGCGCGAATGCCTGTCTGCCTCCGGCATGGGCGGTCTGCTCAGCCATCGTCGTGTAGTACTTGATGGAATTCTTCTCCGCCTCTATCCCGATCTGAATCGCCTCCAGATCGTCCTCCACACGCTCCGCCCCGGCACCGCCGCGTTCTCCGGGGAAGATCTCGGGCCGCTCGATACTCCGGAGATAAGCCTCGATCAGCTCGTTGTCTGACCATCCCCAATCCCCTGACTCCAGTGCCGGCCGGATCTCCCGTTCGAGCGTCTCCAGGTGCTGGCGCTCGTCTTTCGCCAGGCCGCGGAACAGCTCTCTCGCCTCGCGCGATGCGGCGCGCTCGGCCGCGTGTGTATAGAACTCGAGGCCGTCCTGCTCGATCCCGATGGCGATCTTCAGGGCCTCGGCACCGCTCCAACTTTGCTCTGGCATAGATCCTCTCCTCATGAGAGATGAAGCGCCCGAAGCGCCTTTCCCGCCTGCCGATCTCTACATCGGGCAGGCGGCCGATCAGGCGCGTTCGCGGGTGTAGTTGAGGAGCCCGCCCGCCATGACGATCTCGCACTGGCGCTCACTCAGCCCGTGCCTGACCTCAAACGTCCGATTCTGTGTGCGATCCTTGACCTGCACGTCGGCGTTCTGCACCAGGGCCTCACGCAGGCCGGCGATCTCGAGTGCATCTCCCTGCTGGATACGCTCGTAGTCGGCCGGGTCGACGAAGGTCAACGGCACGATCCCGAAGTTGATGAGATTGGCCCGGTGGATCCTGGCAAACGATCGAGCGAAGACCGCCTTGACTCCCAGATACATGGGGGCGAGGGCAGCATGTTCCCGGCTCGACCCCTGTCCATAGTTCTCGCCGCCCACGATGAACCCGCCTCCGGCCGACTTGGCTCTACTGGCGAATGTGGGATCGACTCCCTCGAAGACGTGGTCAGAAATCGCGGGAATATTCGATCTCAGGGGGAGTATCTTGGCTCCCGCCGGCATGATGTGGTCGGTGGTGATATTGTCCTCGACCTTCAACAGCACCTCTCCTGACACGAGATTTTCGAGCGGGTCTTTGAGAGGAAGCGGCTTGATGTTCGGCCCCCGAATCACTTCCACCGAATCGGGATCCTCAGCCGGCGGCAGAATCATCCGATCATCGATCTCGAACTCATCGACCTCCGGGATCTCGACAGGATCCCCGAGATCGCGCGGGTCGGTAATGACGCCGCGGAGCGCCGTGGCTGCGGCGACCTCAGGGCTCACCAGATAGACGAGGGCATCCTTTGTCCCGCTCCTCCCCACGAAATTCCTGTTGAATGTGCGCAGAGTGACTCCTTTGGAGGGCGGAGACTGCCCCATGCCGATGCACGGGCCGCAGGCCGACTCCAGTATCCGCGCTCCCGAGGCGATCAGGTCGGCGAGCGCTCCGCTGCGGGCGATGGTCTCATATACCTGTCGCGACCCAGGGGAGATGACGAGGCTGACGTTCGGCGGGATCGTCTTACCTTGTAGGATCGCAGCCACGGTCATGAGTTCGCGGTACGAGGAATTGGTGCAACTCCCGATGGCGACCTGATCGACCGGGGTGCCTGCGAGCTCCCGCACCGACGTCACATTGTCCGGGCTGTGCGGCTGGGCGATGAGCGGCTCGAGAGATGAGAGATCCATGACGACTGTCTCATCATACCCGGCGTCCTCATCGGCAGCGAGTGCCGTCCAGACCTGCTCGCGCTTCTGACTGCGGAGAAACTTCCTCGTCACCTCATCGCTCGGGAAGATCGATGTCGTCGCCCCGAGCTCCGCGCCCATGTTCGTGATGGTAGCCCGCTGGGGGACCGATAGCGAGCCGACGCCCGGACCTGTATACTCGACGATCTTCCCGACGCCCCCCTTGACGGAGAGCTTCTGCAGCACCGCGAGAATGACGTCCTTCGCACTCACCCACGGGCCGAGTTCCCCCTCCAGCATGATGCGGAGGATCCTGGGGGTCGTCAGATAGAAGGGCCGGCCGGCCATGGCAACCGCGACATCGAGGCCCCCCGCGCCGATGGCGATCATACCCAGTCCCCCCGCCGTCGGAGTGTGACTATCTGATCCGAGGAGCGTCTCGCCCGGAACCGCAAACCGTTCGAGATGGACCTGGTGGCAGATGCCGTTGCCCGGCCTGGAGAAGTACACTCCGTGCTTGGCGGCGACCGACTGGAGGAATCGGTGGTCGTCGGCGTTCTCGAACCCGCTCTGCAGTGTATTGTGATCCACATAGCTGACCGAGAGCTTGGTCTTGACCCTGGGGATCCTCATTGCCTCAAACTGCAGATAGGCCATCGTCCCGGTAGCATCCTGTGTCAGCGTCTGATCGATGGAGATGCCGATCTCCTTGCCCGGCCCGAGCTCGCCCGAGACGAGGTGCTCCTCCAATATCTTCGTTGCCAGATTTCTTCCCATGCCCGCCTCCTGATACGACGGTCACCCCGCTGAGGGGCGACAACGTCAACACCTGTGGTAAGATAACGTGGCCATCCGAACGTAGATCCTTCGACCCGATCGCGTGAGCCCTCGCGGCCATGACACAGAGTACCCGCGTTCTCACGGGACGGACGGCGATTCTACCATCACCGTATACAGGTGTCAACCCCGCACGGCGGGCCCGGAGGGAAAGTCTTCGCAGCGGGAGAGCTCTCTTCTGGCTTTCATATGGCGCGGAGACACTCACTGGGGACGAGCCGCGACGCCCGATGAGCAGGGTAGACTGCCGCGGCCATGGCCATCACCAATCCGAAGATGAAGGCGTACAGCGGCTGACGCGGCGACCATCGAGGATGGAGCACGTTTCCGATGGGGAAGCTGACATTCTCCATTGCCCCACCCAGGGGGATTCCCGTGGATTGGAGACAGAGCGCCACGCCGCTCCCGACCACGGCCCCACACACCCCTCCTATGCTTGCGATCACCAGAGCCTCGAGGAGGAAGAGACAGATGATCCCACCTGCCTTGAGCCCGAGCGCACGCATCATCCCGATCTCACGCGTCCGCTCGAACACAGACATCAGCATCGTGTTGAAGATAGTCAGTCCCCCGACGAAGAAGAAGATCGAAGTGACGATGCCAACGCTCACCAATACCGAGGCGACGGCCGAGGAAAACTCCCCCTGGCCCTGCCAGGGCACGGCCACGTACCACTCATCGACTCCCATTTCCCGCAGCACCGATCCTATCTCACGTGCCACCTCGCGTGACGTATTGTGGTCCTCCAGCATTACAACCAACTCGGTTGCACTGTCCTCCAGACCGATGAGCCGGTGCGCCGCAGGAAGCGTAACGTAAAACGAGCGCCTGTCCAGGGCACCGATCCCGGAGGAGATGAGGCCCACGACCTCGAAGCCCATCGCCGACATGGCACCGCGTGATGTCCGCGTAATGATGGCAACCGTATCCCCTCGGGCCACGCCCAAGCTCTCTGCAAGCCGGATGCCCAGGAGTATGCCGCGTTCGGCTCCCGTCAGATAGCGCCCCTCAGCGATGAGCCCGGAGAGTTTCATCACCCTGCTCTCGGTCTCGGGGACAAGGGCGAGCCCTGTACCGAATGCCGTTCGCTCCCCCGCGCTCAGCAGCCCTCCGAATCGAATGCGTGGGCTCACCTCCGCGACACCATCGAGCCGAGCAACCCGCGCTCCCATGGTGGAGACTCCTTCGACGGCGAGGTCCACCGGGAGCATCTGCTCCTTCTCCTGATAGGCTTTGTGGTATATCTTGATGTGGCCCGCCTGGAGACGGATGTAATTATCGAAGATCGTGTGGACGATGCCGCCCAGCCATGCCTGGCCGAACGCGATCGCGGCGACGACGATAGCCACAGCGGAGAAGGTGAGGAGGGTACGCCTGCGGTTCCGCATCGAGTTGCGCCCCGCCATCGCCGCGAGATAGGTGATCTTCATCTTTCTCCTCATCCCGGCCCGGGGGCGGAACTCGGGTCCCGCCCATGAAACGGCAGTCCCACGGGAACCCTACCTAGACATGACGCAATGCTTCGCTCGGCACGAGCTTCGAAGCGCGCCAGGCGGGGTACAGACTCGCCAGCACGGAGACGACCACGCCGAAGCAGAGCGTACCGATGAGGGTACCCACGGTCAGATCTCCCCTCAACACATCGCGAATCGGGTATCCGATATCGATGTCACCGTACATAGCCCCGATGTCGATGCCGTGCACCTCAGTGTAGTACGTCGCCGCTCCCCCCAACAGACCTCCGGCAAGGCCGCCGAAGAGCCCGAGCACCGCCCCTTCGAGCAGGAAGAGAATGAGCACTGTCCTCGCCTTCATCCCCATCGCCATCATCATTCCCATCTCCCGGGTCCGCTCGAACGAGGCCATGAGCATCGTATTCACGATGCCGACCGCTGCGAGAAGAACGATAACGCCTGTCATGACGCCGAAGGCACGCTTCTTCAGCCGGTGGAGCCTGAGGAAATCCCCGGCAAGCTCGGTCCACTCGGAGACATCGAGATCGAGACCTTCCGCCGCGAGAAACGATGCGATCGCCGCTCTTCCGGCGCCGACGTCGCTTGCTCGCCTGAGTCGAACAGCCACCTCGGTCGCTTGACCTTCCATGCCGAGAGCCCGCTGCATGACTCCGAGAGGAATGAAGAGCGAACCTCTGTCGACGGTCGGATTCCCCGTATCTACCAGGCCGGCGACCTCGAGGCTCTGCACCTCGATCTCCCCACCCCGGTCCTGCATGATAACGTTCAGCCGGTCGCCCGGGCGGGCAGCGAATTGTCCGGCCAGCCTTGTGCCGACAACCATCTCGAGCCGCTGCCCCTGAAGATAACGTCCTTCCGCGACTACATCCGCAAGCCGGAATACATGCCCGTCAGTCTGGACATCGACGCCAGACGCCAGGCACGGAAGGTCGTTCATGCCGTCGTTCAGAACCGCCGGCACAACGATCCGCGCGGTAGCCCCCTCGACGTGCGGCAACCTCTCCAACGAGTTGAGTATCTCTGGATAGTCGGGTACGGAAGGGGAGAGCGAGGTCTCCTTCATATCGAGATAGCCAGGAGGAGATATAGTAAGGTGGGCGGTTTGGTAGTCGATAATATTCTTCATCGACTCGTTCCCGATGCCGAGCATCAGACCCTGGCCGAATACGAGGGCTGCCAGTCCGAGCGAGATAGAGAGGAAGGTGATGATCGACCGCTTCCGGTTGCGAAACACATTCCGAAAGGCGAGACGAACGAGCACCGGGCTCATGAGACCTCTCCATCGTCCCGCTCGATCCTGCCATCGCGGAGCAGGATCAGCCGGCGTGCGTACTCCATCACCATCCTGTCGTGAGTGGAAAAGAGGAATGTCGTCCCCCGACGCTCGTTCATCTCCCGCATCAGCTCGAGAATACTCCCTCCCGTGCCCGAATCGAGATTCGCTGTCGGCTCGTCGGCGAGGACGATTGCGGGCTGCTTGACGAGGGCCCGGGCCACGGCGATTCGCTGTTGCTGCCCGCCGCTCAGCTCGTTGGGCCGCCGCCCCATAAGGTCGGCGAGCCCGACTTCCTCGAGCATCTCCTGCGCTCTCCTGCGGCGTTCCCGGCCCCCCATAGTTCCGGAGATGACGAGGGGAAACTCAACATTCTCCAGCGCGCTCAGCACGGGAACGAGATTGAACGTCTGGAAGATGAATCCAAGGGAAGAACTGCGGATCTCAGCAAGACGCGAGGAGGGCAGGGCAGAGATCTCAGTCCCTTCGAGGTATACCGAGCCGGCCGTAGGCCTGTCGATGCAGCCGATGAGGTTGAGGAGGGTCGTCTTCCCTGAACCGGAGGGGCCGGCAATCGAGAGAAACGCGCCGGCATCTATCGAGAGCGTGATGCCGCGGATCGCGGGAACCGCGATCCTTCCCACACGGTACTCTTTGGATACGTCCTCGAGCTTGACGATCTGATCCTTTCTCTGCACCCATCACTCTCCAGAGGCGAGCGCCTCGTGCACTGCGGCAAGCACGAACGGATGGTCTTCTCGCTCGAGGAGCGTCTCGAGTGCGGTCCGCGACCGTCCCGAGTCGAATGAGCCGAGAGCCCGCGCGGCAGGCGCGCGGATCGCCCAGTCGGGATCGCCGAGTACATCGATGAGAACCGAAATGGCCCGCCGATCACCGATCTCGCCCAACGCCTCGATTGCGTAGACGCGACCCGCCACACCTGTCTCGCCGAGGGCCGCCAGGAGCGGTTCGACGGCCGGCGCTCCGATCTTCACCAACGCTTTCATCGCAGGATAGCGCACGCTGTAGAACGAATCGTTCAGTGCATCCATCAATGCGGGGACGGCTGCCTCGTCCCCGATCTCGCCGAGCGCGACCGCAGCACTCTTCCGCACGATCTCAACCTCGTCCCCCAACGCGTCGATGAGAACCGGTACCGTCGATGCCTGGCCGAGTTGTCCCAGTGCCCGGCAGACGGCGGACCGCATCGCCCAGTCTTCCGCATCGGCAAGTGCGGCCACCGGCTCCGTCGCCCTGTCGTCCCCGATCTCTCCCAGGATCCTCACCGCCAGGCGCACTGCGCGCCCCTGTTCGAAATCCCGGGGTGCAGGCGTCAGTCTCTCGATAAGTGCCGGCAGCGCTGGTTCCCCTACGGCCTTGAACAGGTCTTCCACTGTGTGGCGCTCCCGAGCGTTGTCTGTCCCCAGCTCATCGGCCAGATAGGGAGCCGCGTCCGCGCCCATGTCGATGAGTGCCGCCTTGGCCGAGTCACGCACGGCAGCGTACTTGAGCGCACCGGACGCGGCACGGATGAAGAGCCGCTTCACCTCAGCCCTCATCTCCTCCGGCTGCCTCGCCGGTCGTTCCCGCTCGCCCTCTGCCTCCGCCTCGGCGCCAGACTCCGACGGGGCGACTTCCTCTTCCACAGGGGCCGCTTCCTCCGCGGGCGGGGACTCGCGATCCATCCCTAACCCGTAATTGCTCGACACCCAGTCTGTCCCCTCCCCTCCTCTTCCCGAGTAGTAGTCCCGACCGGCGAGGTCGAGGAGCAGGCCGATGCTCCCGTACTCGCGCCGGAAGTCACCATATCCCTGTGTGTTGCCCAGAGTCCTGATCAGGTAGTTGTCATCTCCTGCTTCGTCCATCAGGATGCCGACCCCGTTCGCGTTCCCCGCTCCCTGAGACAGGCTCTCTGTCGCATAGTTATCCTCGCCCGCACGATCCCAGAGCAGCCCGAGCGCCAGGTCATGGCCGCATCCCTGGGAGACTCCATGCGAGACATAGTTGTCGTCCCCCGAGAGGTCGAGGAGGGTGCCCACAGTGATATGAGTTCCCGCCCCCTGTGCGTACTGGTATGAGACATAGGTGTCGTTACCCTCAGCCTCGACGATGCTCCCCAGGGCGAACCAGTAGCTCGATCCCTGTCCGAAAATGTCGGACACATACGTATCGTTGCCGCCGTCCTCGACGATGAGGCCGATGCCTCCTGAGGCCCACGGCCGCATCCCGAACCCGAACCCCTGCGAGAGGGAGAGGTGGTGGTCGAAGTAGCGGAGTTCGTCGAGGTACACACCACCCACCGTGTACGTGTCGTTGCCCCCAGCCTCAGCGATCACGCCGATGCCGTGGACGTACCCGAATCCCTGGGAGAAGATCGCCGCCGAGTATTCATCTCCTCCTCCGCCGTCGATGAGCAGTCCGATACCGAAGGTGCCGGCCCCCTCTCCCGCAGTGTCGCACGAGTACGTATCG
>LJUI01000090.1 GCA_001303705.1 candidate division TA06 bacterium SM23_40 | reverse complement strand
CGATAGTGCATTCGAGTTTCTGGATGTGTTGCCGGATTCGCGGTACAAAGACCTGTTGGCTGCGTGGGGCCGTTACTTGATCGCCCGGACTTTCTGACAGGCCGGGGCAGCCGGGGAAGAGGATCTCCTCAATGGGCGGAAGCGGCGTGTTTCTCGCCAACCGCATCTTCTGGGTCTGCATCGCCTGTGGATTGACGGCTCAGTGCATTAAGGTCGTGGGGACGTACCTGCGAGAGCGCCGCATCAACTTCAAGCAGTTCGTGGAAATGGGCGGCATGCCGAGTGCTCACTCCGCAGCCGTTGCCGCTCTCGCGGTGACCGTGGGGTTGGAGAGTGGATTCAGTTCCGCTCTGTTTGCCGTCACCCTTGTGCTCAGTCTAATGGTGATGTACGATGCCGCTGGCCTGCGGGGATCGGTAGGCAGGCAGGCTGAACTTCTCAACCGTATTCTCGATGACTTCTATGCGACGAAGAGGATCCCTGAGCGGAACCTGAGAGAGCTCATCGGTCACACGCCGATCGAGGTTATCGCCGGCGCGATCCTGGGGATCGTTTTCGCCCTCGCGATGTATCCGGGGACGTAAAGGAGGAGATACCATTGGCCTTGCTTGACCTCATAGACTCTCCCTCAGACCTGAAGACGATTCCGAAGAGTGATCTTCCGAAACTGGCCGCCGAGATCCGATCGCGGATCATCGACGTAGTGGCGAGAAACGGCGGACATCTGGCGCCGAACCTCGGTGTCGTCGAACTCACTATTGCGCTCCACCTCGCGTTCGACGCGCCGGAGGATCGAATCGTCTGGGATGTGGGACACCAGGCGTATGCTCACAAGCTCCTGACCGGTCGTCGCAAGCGGTTCCATACATTGCGTCGGCACGGGGGGCTCAGCGGATTCCCTCGCCGGCAAGAGAGCGAATATGATGTCTTCAACGTAGGCCATGCTGGCACATCGATCTCGGCCGCGCTCGGGATCGCCTGTGCACGCGATAACGCTAAGGAGGACTTCTCAGTTGTTGCAGTGATCGGGGATGGGGCGCTGGGGGCGGGCATCGCCTTCGAGGCGTTGAACCAAGTTGGACACCTCAAGAAGAATATGGTCATTGTCCTCAATGACAACAGGATGTCTATCTCCAAGAATGTCGGCGCCCTTTCGCACTACCTGACAACGCTGATCACGGCACCGATCTACAATGAGTTTCGAAAGGACGTGTGGGAGCTTATGGGAAAGCTCCCCCGTTCACTGGAGGGGCGCGCCAAAGTCCTCGCGAAGCGCATTGAAGAGGGACTGAAGAATCTTGTTCTTCCCGGCATCTTGTTCGAGGAACTCGGGCTTCGCTACATAGGCCCGATCGACGGCCACAACATCGATGAGATGGCGAAGACCCTTCGCGCGGCAAAACGTCTGCGCGGCCCCATTCTCGTCCATCTCCTCACGGAGAAAGGAAAGGGGTATCGGCCGGCCGAGGAGAATCTGCCGCGATTCCACGGACTGGGGCCGTTCGATGTCGACACAGGTACGCCCATCAAGACCAAAGGAGCGCCGACCTACACCGAGGTGTTCGGCAAGACGCTTATTCAGCTCGCTGCCGAAGACGAGCGGATTGTCGCCATTACGGCAGCTATGGCCGAAGGAACCGGGCTAACGGAATTCGCCAAGCGCTTCCCGCGGCGGTTCCATGATGTCGGGATTGCCGAGCAGCATGCGGTCACATTCGCGGCCGGCCTCGCGCTCCGGGGGCTGAGACCGGTGGCTGCCATCTATTCGACCTTCCTCCAGCGGGCGTTCGACCAGGTGATTCACGATGTCGCCCTTCAGCAGCTGCCCGTCGTCTTCGCAATGGACCGGGGAGGACTTGTGGGAGAAGATGGTCCTACACATCATGGCACATTCGACCTCTCCTATCTGCGTCTTATTCCCAATATCGTCGTGATGGCTCCCAAGGATGAGAATGAGCTGCGTCGTATGCTGAAGACGGCCATCTGCTACGGGAAGGGACCGGTCGCGATCCGGTATCCGCGCGGCCGAGGAGTGGGTGTGCCGCTGGAGTACCGGATCCGCAAGATACGAATGGGAAAGGCAGAGACGCTGCGCCAGGGGAAGGACGTCGCGATCCTGGCTGTCGGGGCGATGGTCCACCCCGCGTTGCAGACAGCGGACCTCCTCGCTAAGCGCGGCATCGAGGCAGGAGTCGTCAACGCTCGGTTCGTTAAGCCTATCGACACCTGCCTCATCGGAGACCTTCTTGAGAATGTGCCGTGTCTCGTGACACTGGAGGAGAATGTACGACCCGGCGGGTTCGGCTCCGCGGTTCTGGAATATGCTGCCGCGATCGGACACTCCCGGGCTCGGATCGATACGATCGGCCTGCCAGACGAGTTCATCGAACATGGGGCGCGGAGCAAGCTCCTCGAGCATTGCGGTCTTACCCCGGAGCAGATCGCGGATCGGGTTCTGCGGTTTGCCCAGGAGAGGGGGAAAGAGGCCGGACGGCGGGTCGGGGCAGACCGGCCTGCGGCTCAGAAGAGGGGCGGCAGAAAGATCGCCTCGTTCGTCGATCGATAGTCTCTGCCGATCTGATCCGATACGCAGATCGCAGGAGATCGTTGTGGTGTCGCCCCATCGCGCAGCGCGCTGGGGCGGTCGAGCAAGATTGACTCACGTGCGAATGGTCGCGTATATCCTTTATACGTGGCATCGCCATATGTGGAAGGAGAGACTGGCTTGACCGACATCGAGATCGCGGACGTCAGTCAACACGTGGGAGAGGAGATCAGGATCAAGGGATGGCTGTATAACAGGCGATCGAGCGGCAAGGTCCACTTCATGCTCGTGCGCGATGGCACCGGCACCATTCAGGCTGTAGTCGGCAAAGGGGAAGTGTCGCCGGAGGTTTTCGAGCTCGCTGACAGCCTGGGACAGGAGTCGTCGATCGTGGTCTCCGGAGTCGTCCGTGCCGATGCACGTGCTCCGGGCGGGTACGAACTCGTCCTCTCCTCGCTCGAGGTCGTTCAGAGCGTCTCCGATTATCCGATCTCGCCGAAAGAACACGGTGTTGCTTTTCTCATGGCGCATCGCCACCTGTGGCTCCGGTCCAGGCGCCAGCTGGCCATTCTCAAGGTGCGCGCCGAGCTGGTCCGCGCCTGCCGGGATTTCTTCGACGATAGGGGATTCGTCCTTATCGATGCGCCGATCTTCACCCCGGCGGCGGTCGAGGGTACGACCACTCTTTTCGAAGTCGGCTATTTCAACGACACGGCCTTTCTCACTCAGAGCGGCCAGCTGTATATGGAAGCTGCCTGTATGGCACTGGGGAAGGTCTACTGCTTCGGTCCTACGTTCCGCGCCGAGAAGTCGAAGACGCGTCGGCATCTCACCGAGTTCTGGATGATCGAGCCGGAGGTGGCCTACTGTGATCTGGAAGGGGATATGAGGTTGGCTGAGGAGTTGGTCGTCTACGTCGTGGAGCGGATTCTCGAGAAGCGGCGTGAGGAACTCGATATCCTGGAGCGGGACACGGCACCGCTGGAGCGGGTACGCGCCCCATTCCCGAGGATCTCCTACGATGATGCCGTTAAGCGTCTTCAAGAAGAGGGGTCGGAGTTCACCTGGGGGAGCGATTTCGGGGCTCCTGATGAGACGCTCCTATCTAATCAATATGACCAGCCGTTCCACGTACATCATTTCCCGGTTGGGTGCAAGGCGTTCTACATGAAGCGGGATGAGGAGACGTCCAAGCACTGTCGTGGGTTCGATACGCTCGCGCCGGAGGGGTACGGCGAGATCATCGGCGGGGGGCAGCGTGAGGACAACCTGGAAAACCTCGAGCGGCGCATTGCGGAGCACGGCCTGCCCAGAGAGGCCTTCGAGTGGTATCTCGATCTGCGCCGGTACGGCTCCGTTCCGCATGCCGGGTTCGGGTTGGGGTTGGAGCGAACGCTGGCCTGGATCTGCAACCTTCCCCATCTGCGGGAGACGATACCGTTCCCCCGCCTTCTCGATACCGTCTATCCATGATGGATCTCTCCCCGCACGATAAACTCTTTCCCTGCTATGGTCGGTGTGCGCTCCCCCGGCCTCGGGCAGGGCGTTTTCTTCTTCCCCCCTCCGGCACGGTAGTACCCGCCGGGATTCACTCACCAGAGAGGGATGGAGGAGCGCACGTATCGCGTGATGAACCAGATCGAACCTCCGAGATCTCGACTGTCTGAAATAATGGGGGCCAGGTACTTCGTGCCGCTCTGTTTGGTGGCCGCCTTCGTGGTGAGGGTCTGCTGGATACGCTGTGTCGATGCCGCACCGGTGAGCGACTTCGGCTGGTACTACGAGCGCGGCATCGATCTTTCTGCGGGGAAAGGATATTCGGTCGACGGCATCCCGACCGCCTACTGGCCTGTAGGATATCCTGCCTTTCTCGGGCTGCTCCTGCGGGTATTCGGGACATCTCTTCTGGTGCCGAAGGCGGCGAACGTCATCGTCTCGATGGGGGTGTTGCTTCTCTCATACTACATGGCGAAGAAGCTCTTCCGGTCGGAACTGGCGGGAAGAGCTACTCTCCTGATTCTGTCGTTCTATCCGAACCACATCGCCTACTGTTCGCTTGTGGGGTCGGAGATCATCTTCGTCTTCCTGTTGTTGCTGGGGGTGCTACTCCTCATCTCGAGTGGCCGGAAGGCTTGGCTGGTGCCGGTGTCCGGGATTGTCTTTGGGCTCGCGTGCCTGGTCAAGCCACAGACCATCCTTGTGCCGATGGTCGTAGCCGGGAGTGGGACGATGAGGTGCGTCAGGAGCAGAGGACTGCGTAGACGTCTGGTCTCGTTCGCTGGACTCTACATCGTACTGGCGATTACTTTGCTGCCATGGACCGTGAGGAACTATCGTCTGTTCGACGATTTCGTGTACGTATCGAACAATGGGGGGATCAATCTCCTGATCGGCAATAACCCCTGTGCCAATGGCCGGTACGTCTTCAGTGACGAGATGGACGCAATGCTTGAGGATGCACAGACCGAGCGCGAGCGGGATGTGCTGGCGCGCACGCTCGCCGTCCGGTACGCCGCCGCGCATCCGGTCCGCACGATCAAGCTGTGGCCCGCCAAACTCTGGTTCCTCTACGCTTCCGATGTGGAGGGTATCAGTTGGAATGAGGCCGGCCTGGGCTCTCCCGGAGGACTGAGCCGGGTCGTGTTCTGGGTGCTGAAGGCGATTGCTCACGTTTATTACCTGGCCGTGGGATCGGCGTTCCTGCTATCCATCTCGTTATTGAGATTTCGGCGGTCCACGAAGCTCGCATCATTCCCCACACTTGGATTGTGGATTGTGATATACTTCACGGTCGTTGTATTGGCGACATTCGGGGGCAGTCGGTTCCATTTTCCCATGATTCCGTGGATCGCTATGTACGCGGGAGCGCTCGCCGACATCCTCCTGCGCTCACCGTCTTCCCGGGCGGCATGATCGGTCTGTCGATGCTATTGTGGATAGGACCATGCTGCCCAGGCAGGGGGCCGCCGGTCCCTATCCGGAGGGTGATGGAAGAACAGTATTTGGTTGCGCCGCGAGTCGGTAATGTGTAGTAATAGGAGGTGTAGTAGGAGCCGTAGTCCGGGAGTGGTGGTGTGGGCTGAGTCAATGTGAGCAAGGAGAATGCAATGAAGCGGTGTACCGTACTATGGATTATCGTCTCGCTCCTATCGATGATGGTAGTGATGGAGGTGGAGGGTGGGACGACAGGGAAGATCGCCGGTCGCATCACCGATGCTGAGACAGGAGAGGCGTTGCCGATAGCTCAGGTGATGGTGGTAGGCACTACCCTCGGCGCCGCGGCCGACGACAAGGGATACTACAATATCGTCAATGTCCCGATCGGTATCTACTCATTACAGGTCTCGGTGATAGGCTACGGATCGCCTATCGTCGCGGACGTGCAGGTGAGTGCGGACCTGACCAGCCGTGTCGATGTCGCACTCACTCAGACCGCGATCGAGTTGGGATCGGGGATCGAAGTCGTCGCCGAGCGCCCGCTCATCAGGCGCGATGTGACGTACACTGCACGGATCATGAGCGGCGCGGAGGTAGCGAAGACAGCCGGCACGGAGAGTCTGAGCGAGGTATTGGAGCTCGAGCCGAGTGTCGTGCGCGACGTGCGATCAGATGAGATCCACTTGCGCGGTGGGAGGGGAGACGAGATCCTCTATGTCATCGACGGCCTCCCCGTCAACGACAAACTCGTAGGCGGCGGCACGCAACTCGAGATCCCGGTCGGGGAGGTGGAGGAGGTTGAGATCATCACGGGGGGGTTCAACGCCGAATACGGTGAGGCCCAGTCCGGCGTGGTGAATGTGATCACCAAGGGTGGATTCTCGCAGGAGACGGGGGAGCTACTGTACAAGTCCGACAAGATCGCGCCCGGCGATATCGCAGGGGCCAAGCGCGACTATGTTGCGTTCAATCTGGCGGGGCCTGAGCCGTTGACCGGCTATCTGCTCCCGGCCATCGGGGTGCGGCCGGGTGGGAAGACGCGATTCTACGTCTCGGGATACGGTGATTTCTCAGACACCTATACGCCTCTCGGCAGGGAGCACCCCGCACATGACGTGCTCGGATTCTCTCTTCACGACCGCCAGGAGAACGACTACGGATTCTCAGCTAAGCTTTCCCATCGGCGCAACGTGGGGTCGCGGTTCACGCTCGGCTATCGTCTCGACAGGAGCCGGTACCAGCGCTATCGCCACGAATGGCTCGAGGAGCCATTTCGTGGTCAGGACTATCGCGAGCGAGAAGATGCATGGAGCCTGGCATGGGACCAGTCGCTATCCGGGTGGGCATTCTTCAGCTTGCGCCTCGGATCCTTCGACACGCGTCAGGATTTCGCACCAGGAGGGAAGACCCCGCCGCAGCTGGGGGCACTGTTGGCGGTCGAGGAATCGCTCGTAGGCCCAGATCCGCCTGCCTACTGGGAGCGTGGGTACGATATTGACGGCGACGGGTTCTATGAGTTCGGGTTCGACTCGTTGTGGCACTCGCATCGGACGAAAATACACTCCATGAAGTGGGACATCACGGCCCAAGTCCATCAACAGCATCAGGCGAAGGCCGGCCTCGATCTTCACTACTACGATCTGGAGAAGGTGGAGCTGCTCGATCCCGGGATACAGGTCTTCAGCCCCTTCGACGACGAGCTGGGGCCATGGCCGGGTTGGGGCTGGGGTCGGGATGTGTACCACGTCTACCCCACCTCCGGCGCTATCTACGTCCAGGACAAACTCGAGACGGAAGGATTGATCGCCAATCTCGGCCTTCGGTATGACTATTTCATGCCCGGGGAACAGGTGGCCGATTCGATCACGCGCGTCAAAGGATATGTGAGCCCGCGCATCGGGCTCTCCTACCCCGTGACGGATCGAGACGTCATCTTCATGTCATATGGTCACTTCTACCAGATGCCCGAGCTCCAGTACGTCTATCTGACCGAGGAATTTCGCGGGCAGGAATCGCTCATCGGCAACCCTGGTCTCGATCCCCAGTTGACCGTCGCCTACGAGGTCCGCGTCTCACACATCGTGACGAGCGACATCGTCGCAGAGGTCTCTCTCTTCCGCAAGGATATCAAGGATCTTGTCGATGCCGAGAAGTCGCGGGTGGGGGTTGCTACGTTCGAGAAGTGGCAACTCACGAACTCCTCGTATGGCGAAGTGACCGGCCTCGAGGCGGAGATCGAGAAGCGCTACGGTCGGTACCTGACGGGGAGCGCAAGCTACACCCTCTCTAAGGCCGAGGGGAAGACCTCCCGCGACAAGGAGAGCTTCGAGCAATACGAACTCGGCGAGGCACTCAGGCTGTACCCCCTCGACTGGGATCAGCGGCACGCCATCTATATGGTGGCTGACCTCCGCGTGGGAGAGGATGCTCCGCGCATCGGCCCGGTACTCCTTCCGGCAGATTGGGGGATCAATGTCAAGTGGCGGTTCGGGAGCGGAGTGCCGTATACACCTGAGACCGCCGCGCAGAGCAAGGGTCAGGTAGCCAAGAACTCGGTGACCCTGCCCTGGACGAGCACGCTCGACGTCAGGGCGAACAAGGATTTCCGGTTCAACAATATGATTCTCTCGCTATTCGTGGAGGCCGAGAACCTGCTAAATAAGGAAAATGTCCAGAAAGCCAACGTCCGGCGCGGCGATCCGACGAGAGTGGGACCACCGCGCCAGGTGGCCTCGGGTCTTCGACTGAGCTGGTGAGAGAGGAGATGAGTGTGGAGCATCTCTGTCTGTATGAGGACGAGGGGTTCGAGAAGTTACTTCCTCTGGTCTACTTCCGCCCTGTGTTCGAGCTCTTGTGCGGGGCGGCGACATTGAGCGAGCGAGTCCGGGTCACATTTCCCGAGGCGGAACTCCACCTGCTCGTGCGCGACTACCTTGTGGAGAGCACACGGGACTCAGTGCCAGCCACCTCATGCAATGACCTGCGTGCGATCGAGGGATCAGCTCTCTTTCTCAGCGGCAGGCTACTCGATGTGGAGAGAGGAGATCTTCCGCTGGAGGGAGATGATGAGGTCTTTCTCTGCCGCGGACAGGTAGTCGGCTTTCGGCTCACGGGGGAGTCGCTCCGCGCCTGGAGAGACCGTCTCGCGGCCCCGGTCTCGAAGGCCGTTCTCGAGGAGATCCGGGGGACCTTCCCGGCGCGGGAGGCGTTTGCGTCGCTCGGCCCGGGGGAAGCGCTGCTCGCCACCTACCCCTGGGATCTGATCGAGGCCAACCCGTGCCTGATTGCACGTGACGCTCAGCTCCTGGAGCGGCCCGGGCTGGCCAGCGCCCCCCCGGGGGTCGTGGTCCTCGGGGAGGAAGGTGAGACCGGCACCGCCTTCTCGGCCGGCGGGGCGCGCCTCGAGATCGCGGGGAGTGCGAGGGTCGATCCCTCTGTCGTCATCGATCTCACAGATGGGCCGGTCCTGATTGGAGAGTGGACAGTCATAAGACCTCCCACAATCATCTCCGGTCCCTGCTTCATCGGCGACAGTGTGGTGGTCGATGGAGCGAAGATCCGGCCGGGCACGAGCATCGGCGACTGTTGTCGCGTCGCAGGAGAAGTTGAGCAGTCTATCTTTCTTTCCCATGTGAACAAGCATCATGAGGGATTCATCGGTCACGCGTACGTCTGTTCGTGGACGAATCTCGGAGCACTGACGACGAACTCAGATCTGAAGAATAACTACCGATCAGTGCGTGTCATGGTCGGAGGCGAGGAAGTCGAATCGGGCCTCCTCAAGGTGGGATGTTTCATCGGAGACCATACGAAGACAGGGATCGGCACGTTGATCGATACTGGCGCGGTCATTGGGCCATTCTGCAACATACTGGGGGGGCGTGGGCCGACGCCGAAGTTCGTTCCCGCGTTCTCGTGGGATTCGCCGGACGGGTTCGTGGAACATCGGCTCGACCAGGCCATTGAGAACGCACGTACGGTCTGCGCAAGGCGGGACCGAACACTGGGGGCGGCGGATGAGCGTCTTATCGAACAGGTCTATTCCCTCACCGCCGCCGATCGAGAGCCCAAAGGTTGACACCACCCGGCTGAATTGCACAGTCGGCAGGTTCTCAGCGTTCGCACCGGTCACATGCGCACCGGGGCACGTGCACTGGGGCATGTGGCTGTGCCGTTTCTCCGGCATCTCGCATCCTCGACAGGAGGGATCTGTTGCGCCCTGGCCGATGTGTGATCGGAATCGATCTTGGCGGGACCAACATCCGGGCTGCGCTTGTCGATGAACGCGGATCAGTGCGCCAGAGGCACTGCCTCAGTACCGGCGCCGCAGATGGGGTCGATGCAGTTGTCTCGCGTCTGGTGGAGGCAGCGAGGACCATAGTCTCGTCTTCCGGAGAAGAGGTGGAGGCCATCGGCATTGGGGCGCCGGGACTCGTGGATCCGAGTCGCGGCGTCGTTCGTATCCCGCCGAATCTGCCCGGCTGGGGCGAGGTGCCGCTCGCCTCGCTCATCGAGGGAGCGCTCGGGTACCCGACGCGGGTGGGGAATGA
>LJUI01000089.1 GCA_001303705.1 candidate division TA06 bacterium SM23_40 | reverse complement strand
CCGCGATACGTACGACGCGCCACATCATCCCGATATTGAGCCTCACTTTCCTCCATCGCACTCTCACCCGAGACCGACCGCGGAGAAGAACACTCAGGACGAAGATCACACCCAGGCCGCGCGCGGTCACCGTTGCATATGCCGCCCCCTGAACTCCGAGCGCGGGGAAGATCCATGGGCCGAATATGAGCAACGGGTCGAGGATGACGTTAGCGGTGTTCGACAGAGTAAGGGCCTTGAGTGGGGTCAGGGCATCCCCTGACCCCTGGAGGACTGCACTCGATAGGAAGAGTAAGAAGATGGCGATCGAGCCGCTGAACATGACACGAAGGTATCCGGTAGCCAGCTCGAGCACCTCTCCTCTCCCGCCGAGGAGCATGAGCGTGGGCCTGGCGAGGAACCAGCCAAAGAAGACAAGACCTACCGATCCCGCGATCCCGAGCAAGAGCGACTGGACGGCAACATCGCCCGCGCTCGACTCATCGCGCGCTCCCACGAATCTCGCTACCATTGCCGCCGTGCCTATCTGCAGGCCGACAGCGATAGTGATGATGACCATGAGGAGCGTCCCGGCCAGTGCGACGGCCGCAACGGCCTCAGGCCCGAGCCTCCCCACGAAGACCATGTCGACGAAGTTGTACGTCGTCTGAAGGAAATTAGACAGCATCATCGGCAATGCGAGATGCCATACATTTCCAACCACACTCCCGCTCGTCCAGTCGCGCATCAAGGCCTCCGGCAAGCAACTCCTATCTTCATGCCTATCTGGGCGCCGACACACCGACACCGCCCGCAGCCATTCCTCGCCTTAACTGAGACGGACACAACCTTCTGTCGCTTCCGTCAGTCTCCCCCAGGCAACAGTCGCCTTCGTCAGGAGGTCTCAGAAACAGAGGATGCCACCTCTACCTGCTGCGTCACGTTCGAACAATGTCGGCCACAGCGCACATCCGCAGGTGGCCGACAGTTTTTACAGACAGTGATCTTTTCCTTCCGCTCCAGGAAAGCGGTCCCACCCTGCAGGCTCGCCAAGCTGCCGCAACCAGAGTCAGGACTTATCGGAGCGCTCACCCTTCCCCTCTCTTCGCCGGATCCGCCACCACCAGACCGACAGGACGACTCCCATTGTGACGAAGACCCAGACGAGCACCAGCACAACGAGTAGAGCGGCCATCCCTATCACTGGAATCGAACCTCCCCGATCTTCGAGAACGTCCCCGATGCGCTCCTCAACAGACTCGCCACCGAGAACCGGCCCCCCTCATCACGGTCGGCCTCCCGACACAACCCGCGGCTTGAATCGCCGCAACCTGAGGGAGTTCGTCACAACCGATACGGAGCTGAACGCCATGGCCACAGCGGCGAAGACCGGATTGAGCAGGATGCCAAACGCCGGGTACAGGACCCCGGCCGCCACGGGTATGAAGGCGCTATTGTAGAAGAACGCCCAGAACAGGTTCTGTTTGATGGTCCGCACCGTCTGGCGTGAAAGCTCGATCGCAGTCACCACTCCTCTCACATCTCCGGTGATGAGCGTGATGTCAGACGCCTCCATGGCCACATCGGTGCCCGTCCCGATCGCGATCCCGAGGTCTGCCTGGGCCAGGGCCGGTGAGTCGTTGATGCCATCCCCGACCATAGCGACGATCCGCCCAGCATCCTGGAGCGTCTTAACCTCGCCCGCCTTCTCGTGCGGCAACACCTCGGCAAGCACGCGATCGATCCCCACATCACCGGCGATTGCGTCCGCGGTCCTCTTGTTATCACCGGTGATCATCAGTACCTCGAGCCCGAGCCTGTGAAGTGAACCTACCGCTTCCGCCGCATGATCCTTTAGTGTGTCGGCTACCGCCACCACTCCCAGAATCACTCCGTCCTCGGCGATGATGACAGGTGTCTTCCCTTCGCCGGAAAGCCGCTCGAGATGCTCGGTGGCCCCGCTCGTCTCCAGCCCATCGCCCTCCGCCATCTTCATATTACCTATGGTGAGGCTTCTTCCACTGACGGTGGCGCGCACCCCGAGGCCGGGCAGGGTATCGAACTGTTCCGCCCTCGACAGCTCGATCCCGCGCTCCGCCGCCTTCTCCACCAGAGCCTCGCCGAGCGGATGTTCTGACCCGCGCTCCGCCGACGCCGCCAGGCGAATGATCTCGCTCTCTCCCACATTCCCCAGTGCAATCACGTCGGTAACACGCGGCTTACCTTCCGTGAGCGTTCCCGTCTTGTCAAAGATGACCGAACGCAAGCGATGTGCGACTTCGAGGGATTCACCTCCACGGATCAATATCCCGAGCTGCGCGCCCCTGCCCGTCCCCACCATGATCGCCGTCGGCGTTGCGAGCCCCAGAGCGCAGGGGCAGGCGACGATCAATACGGCGACGAAGTTGACGAGCGCGAATGTGAGCGAGGGCTCGGGGCCGAAAAACAACCAGATGAGGAAAGTGACGGCAGCGATGGCGATCACGGCCGGCACAAAGATACTCGCCACGCGATCGGCCAGACGCTGAATCGGAGCCTTCGACCCCTGCGCCTCCTGAACGAGCCTAATGATCTGAGCCAGTGCCGTCTCTCTGCCAACGTTGATGGCCTCGAAGACGAAGCTCCCTGTCTTGTTGATCGTCGCCCCGATGACCTGGTCGCCGATGCCCTTCTCGACAGGGATGCTCTCGCCGGTCAACATCGATTCATCGACACTGGAGTATCCCTCCCGCACCCGGCCATCGACCGGGATCCTCTCGCCCGGGCGCACGATGACGAGGTCGCCGACCTGCACGTCTTCAACTCGGATATCGACCTCCACTCCGTCCCGCCTCACCCGCGCCATCTTCGGCTGCAGACCGATCAGCTGTCGAATTGCTTCTGACGCCTGCCCCTTGGCCCGGGCCTCGAGGAATCGCCCCAATATGATCAACGTGACGATCATCACCGCGGTGTCATAGTAGACCTCCCGCCCCTGGCCCGCCTGGGCAAGCCACTGGGGAACGAATGTGGCGACGAGACTATACAGGTACGCCGCGGAAGTGCCCACGGCGATCAGCGTATTCATGTCGGCGGTGCGATGGAGAAGCGCCTTCCAGAACCCACGGTAGAACTGCCATCCTACCCAGAATTGGACGGGCGTGGCAATGACAAACTGGAGATACGGATTGGAGAAGATGGAAGGTATTACCGGAATCCACATGCGGAGCATGCCGACGAAGAGAACGGCACTTACAGAGACACCGATGGCGAGCTTCAGTTTGAGGACGCGTACTTCCCGCCCTCTGGCGAGCCGTTCGGCATCAGCCGGTTCTTCCTCCCCCTCCAGCCTGCCGACTCTGTAGCCCGCCGCGTCCACAGCCTCGCTCAGCCGATCGAGTGTCACCAGTGACGGCTGAAAGTCGACGGTCGCCTGCTCAGTAGCGAAATTGACATTCGCGCCGACTACGCCATCGACCTCGCTGAGCGCACGCTCCACCCGGGCAACACATGCGGCGCAGGTCATCCCCTCGATAGGCAATGTGAGCCGCTCGGTGACCGCCCGATACCCGAGGTTTGAGACCTCCTCGATGAGGCGGTCGATCCCGACAACGTCAGGATCGAAGCTGACGGTCGCCCGCTCGGTAGCGAGGTTTGCGCTCACCTCGTCCACGCCCTCAAGCCGTGCCAGTCCCTTTTCGATCCTCGCCACGCAGCTGGCGCAGTTCATCCCTTCTATGTGGAGATCGACCGTCCTCGTACCCATCTGAGCCTCTGCAATCCACCCTGCCACCACTTGTTCATCTCGAGCTGGTACCTCTCATACGTACCAGTTTCCTCACATCGGATGCCTCGCCGGCCTCCAGGCGACAGAAGTAGATGCCGCTGCCGGCCTGGATCCCCGCACTGTCGCGTCCATCCCAGGTCACGGTGTACGCTCCCGGAGTCAGTTCGCGGTCGACGAGGGTGCGTACCCGCTGCCCGAGAATATTGTAGATCATCAGCCTGACCGGGACTCGACCGGACGACCGGCCGGGCACCACATACTGAATAGTAGTAGCGTCGGGGAATGGATTCGGGCGATTAGGAGCGAGAAGCCGAGGCGGTTCTCCGAGGGCAAAACCGCCTTCCTCGCCCTTGTCTCCGACACCAACGATCCCCATCCAGTTCAGTATCCGCCCCATCAGTTCATACTTGCGGATGCCCACCGGAGCGCCTTCCTCGATCGCCTCGAATCTGAATCCCAGGTACACGACCTGATAGCTGTCATCGTACGTGACAGCGGCATCCCCACCCTGGTCATAGTACAGCATGGCGTCGCCGCCTGTTGCCGGCAAGATGATCTCCTTGGGCTCTGTCCACAGCAGCACCAACATCGAGTCGCCGACGATTGGATGCCCGGGCACGCCCCGTACGACATAGTCAGCCGTCGTCCCCACATAGGTGCTGTGGAGGTAGTCCGCGTAGAACGGCCCCGATCCGATGTCCCGCCCGATTCCCGAGCCGTTGATGAACAGCGCTCCGCCCTGATCGAGATAGCTGCTCAACGCAACGATATCGTCCGGTCCGAGCGTCGTCGCGGTGTCCGTCCCCGTAAACCAGATCACCACCTGAGAGTTCGCCAGCCAGGCCCCGTCAGGGGATCCCTGTTCTGCCACCGACCATTCATCGTGGAAGAGGTGCAGGCTATCAGCAAGTATTGTGCGGTATTCCTCCTCCAGCGACCCGCCGCCGTCGTCGTCGATGAGCATCACAGCGGGATGTCCAATGATGAGCGAGAAACTATCGGTGGGGGCGAAGTTCGGGGGATCTGTGCTGATCTCGAGCTCGAACCGGGCGAGGTGCGGCTCCGCACCCGGCGCCACAGAGATCGTGAGGTCATCTCCTTCGTTGTACCCCGAGGATCCCGCGGGAAGGTCGGGGAAAGCAGTTGTCGAATCGGTCACCGTGACATCGGCATCGTCAGTCCTCAGCACCGCGAAGACATTCGTGGCATCGAGCCAGCCCTCGCCGTTCTCGATAGTGATGACGAGATCGACCGTCTCCCCCCCCTCTGCCCGTCCGTCGCCGTCGCCGCCGCTGTCATTCACGACGACGCCGACCGCCCTGCAGTATGGCACGTCGAGAGGGACATCCATCTTCGCCGCCTGGACGACCTCGCGCGTCACATCGCTCTGAACGAAGACGACGATCTCGGAGTTGGCGAGATCCCACTCCGGAGAGACGATGAAATCGGCCGATTCAGTGATGCTGTCGCCGAAGATGGTCACGATCGAGACTCCCGCGACATCCGGGAACATGTCGCGGAACACATCCTCGTACTCCTCGCCGCCGTAACCGAGGGCAGACTCGGTGACTGCGAACCGCAGCCGCAGATCCGAGGGCACGGATGGTTCGGTCTGCAGCACAGTGGCGGTCACCCTGCCTCCCATCGGCACCTCAGCCAGCGTCGCGTCGAGGTGTATCTCGAGGGGGCTCGCCACACTGTACCGGCTCAGAACCTTACTCTCCCAGGTAGTCCAGATCCACTCTCCATGGAGCGTTCCATCGAACCAGGAATCAGGGGTGTAGTTGACCCCGTAGTAGTTGATCCGGGCAGTGCTCTCGGCGATATTCGCCAGATAGAACGGATCCGCTCCACTCGGCCACCAGGTATGGTACGAAATGACAGCCAGAATGGTATCGTATGTTTCGGCAAGAAAGGCCAACACACTGTCGGCCGGCGGACACGACGCTCACCCGGTGTTAGTGAATCCCTCTGCCAGCACCATCCGCTCTGATGCAATCGCCGACAGGACACTGACCGACAACACGATCGCCATGGCGATCAGTAGCACTCTCTCGTACCGCATCGTTCTCCTCCATCGTTGGCTGGGGTGAGCCTATCGACACATCGTACGGACCGCAAAACCAGCTCACTCCCGGGACATCAATAAGGCCTGCTCCCGATCCCGGCTGGCTGATTCCGGCAGCCTGCGAACAGCCAGCGGACTGCACGTCCGTACGCCCGCCGCCCTGCAGCGGGCCTTCCGAAACTCCGCCAGTCGATTCCTTCTACGGAATGGAATCGAATACCTTTCTCAGTTTCGCCTCGACCTCTTCCGCGACCCCTCTCAGTTTCTCGTTAGCGATCATCCCCATCGCCGCTGTCGGCTTGATGACGGCGATCCCGGTTCCCTTCTCTTTCTCATACACAATAACATTACAGGGCAGCATCAGCCCGATGTTCTCCTCGGCGAGAATCGCCTGGTGTGCAAGCGGCGGGTTGCATGCGCCAAGTATGATATACTTCTTGAAGTCGATGCCGAGTTTTTCCCTGAACTTCTCCTTTACGTCGATCTCCGTCAGGATCCCGAATCCCTCCTTCTTCAACTCTTCCGACACTACCTCCAGCGCTCGTCCGAACGGCAGATCCGTCTGTTTCTCAAAACCATAGCTGATCATCTTCCATCTCCTTCGACCTGCCTTATGTCAACATTCGATCTCTGCCGTCGAGTGGGACAGGAAGACACGAGTCGCTCCGCCGGCAGCCGGCAAACAGCCTATACCATCCCTTCTCAGCCGGGCCATGTCGTTCAACAGGCTCCGGCCCTACCGGCTGCTGCGGATTCGGCGCTCGGCCCGCCTCAGCCTCCCCCCCAGAATCAATCCATAAGACAGAAAGATGGCCCAGACGATGAGATAGGCAGCGGCAAAGTAGATCATGGGATCGATCCTTCCGAAATCCGCCGCTTTCGCAGATCATCTATCTCCTCCTCCAGTGCAGCTACCCGCCACCGTATCATCAACAGATAGAGATACCAGAGGAAGAAGGCAAGCAACGTGATGAAAAAGACAAGTTTCATCCGCGGGCTGAGTCCGATCCCGCCCAACTCGATGACGACCGGATGGATCGTGCGCCACCACCTGATAGACATGAAGACTATCGGCACATCGATAAATCCGATGATCCCGTACACCGCCGCGACTGCTCGCCTCCGCTCCCTCATCGCTGAAGCGCGGAGGAGGAGGTATCCGACGTAGATCAGCCACAGCACCAGAGTTGTCGTCAGGCGGGGATCCCACGTCCACCATACGCCCCACGCTGCTTTCGCCCAGATCGGCCCGGTGAGGAGCACGATGGTACAGAAGACGAGCCCGACCTCGACCGACGACGCGGCTACCTGGTCGTAGGCCCTGCTCCTCCTCACGAGATAGGCGATGCTGCATATGAAGGTGAGGCCGAAGGCGGTAAAGGCGGCGAAGGCGCTCGCGACATGAACGTAAAATATCTTCTGGACGATGCCCATCTCCTTCTCAAGCGGAGCAAAGAAGAGGATGAGCACCAGCGAGACGAGCATCGAAACCCCCGCCACGATCCCCATAGCCGCCAGTGAATCCCACCCCGCCGGTTGGCCTCCCTGTGAACAGCCATGCCCCTTCCTCGGAGGCATCTCAATCACCTCACTCTTCGATCACGTACTCAAATAGTAGAAATGCGGCAGCAAGAAAGATGAGATCGTATACCCCGAGAAGACGGAGCCAATTCCCCGCCCCCGCCAGCGTCCCCCCTACGAGCAGGGCGCGCGTGCACTTCACCGCCGAAATGAGAGCCGGGATGAGGAGCGGGAAGAGAAGCACCGACAGCAAGCTCTCCCTCCCCCTGGTCTGAGAGGAGACGGCGGAGAGGATCCCCCCCACCGCCGATAGCCCGACGACTCCCATGAAGATCACGACGCCGAGGAGAACCAGTGCCCCCGGGCGCAGCACATCGAGAAATACGAGTGTGACGGGAACGAGCACGAGCGCGACGAGCAGCAGCATTACGACATTCAAGACTACTTTGCCCAGGTAGATCGCTCCCGGATCGAGTCCGGCGAGCCGGAACGCCCGGAACCCCTCCTCGCGCCACTCAACCTCGAACGAGCGGGAGAGCCCGATCACCGCCGAGAACGAAAGTCCAACCCAGATCACGACGCCGGCCACTTCTGCCGGTTTGGTGATGATCGGGCCAAACCCGAAGATGAAGATGAGCACCACGAGGAGACCCATAATGAACATGGCCGCGATCGCGTCGACACTGCGAATCTGCAATCGGATATCTTTCAGTATCAGAAACAGAATGCCTCTGGCCATGAGTACCTCGCCCCGCCACCGACGATCTGATCCTTCTCTCCCTCCGTGTATCTCCGGTATTCAGTATCGACTTCGCCCAGCCCGACCGAAGACGTGTCGTATCTCCGCGCGATCGTACCGTCGACGAGGAGGACTAGCTCTGTCGCCAATCGGTGGGCGAGCTCGAGATCGTGGGTCACAAGGAAGACCGCCTTACCTCGCTCACGCTCTCGCTCCATGATATCGCAGACGATCTCCCGCCCGGAGGCATCGAGCCCTTCGAACGGCTCGTCGAACAGAAGCACAGGAGGATCATGGAGCAGGGCCTTAGCCACAGAGAGCCGCTGGGTCATCCCGCGGGAGAAAACCTTCACCTCCTCACCTTCGAACGGGGCGAGAGAGACCAGCTCGAGAAGCTCGCGCGCCCGAGCACGGCGATGAGGAACGCCGTATATCCCTGCATAGAATTCCAGATTCTCCCGCGCCGTCAGCTCCCCGTACAACTGCGCCCGGTGGGAGAGAAAGCCGATCTGACGCCTTATGCCGCGTGGGCGCGTTCGCCAATCGTCACCGTCGAACTTGACCACGCCTTCGCTCGGCTGAAGGAGTGTGGCCAGAATGTACGTCAGGGTCGTCTTCCCCGATCCGTTCGGCCCGAAGAGACCGAGCGTCTCGCCGCTCCGTACCTCCAGATCGACATCAGAGAGGACCCGGTGCGTGCCGAACGACTTGCCCACGCCTTCTGTCGAGAGCCGTGCGGTCACCGATCTTCTTCCTCTGGAAGGAGCTCATCGAGTTTCGCCTCAAGCTCCGCACGCACCCTCCGGTGGGCCTTGGGCTCGATCATGCCGTCGCCCAATGCCTCATCGAGAACACTGATCAGGTACCGGTAGGCCTCGCCAACTGACTCTTCACCAACCGGATGTCGCCGAGGAGGGGTCTCGCTGCCCCCCGTGCGCTCGCGGCGTCCCCTTGTGAGACGTATCATAACGGCCGGCCCCACGACAACAGCGAGCCCGACGATGATCCAGACCAGCGCCCGCACTGGACGCCCTCGCGTCAGCGTGAGCCGCACCCCGATTTCATGCCCGGCCTCGAGGTCGGCGCCAACATAGGTGGTATAGGAGACACCTCTCACCGTGGACGCCCCTCGCATCTCGAGCCCCGGTGCGGCGACTTCTCCCACACCCTCTTCCACCATGACATGGAACGCCCGCGTCGGGAAGATGACCGGGCGGGAGAAGTCCAGGGTGGAAGATTTTCCCAGGCGATAGCGAAACGCCACATCCCGGTACCCGGGAGTGATCGCCATCGTCTCGACGAGATCATCGCCCTCAAACCCCAGGCAGCACTCCATCAGGCCATCCATGACTTCCAGGCCGTGATGCCCTGACGGGAGCCTCTGGCGGAATCCGATCCCTTCCAGAGGGGCATCAGCTTCACCCATATAGCTCGTCTCAGAGACGTTCATGAGCTGGATGTACTCGGAGACGACCACGGCCTCTCCCGCATCATCGATGATAATATGGTGTACCGGGATGGTCACTCCCTCAGGATCGGGCGATGAGGAATAGACAGCCAGCTCAATGGTGGCACGTGGGGCGGTCGCCGCCAGCTCGAGGGGAGCACTCGAGTAGCTCCCACCCTCGTAATCGGCAAAGACGTAATAGAAGACAAGGGTATCAATCTCGACTCCCTCGAAACGGAACCGGCCGCGACCATCGGTCATGGTCTGCCACGCCCCCAGCTCCTCTGTCTCTCCAACTTTCTGCAATATTACGGAACGATGAGGGACGGTCTCGCCGGTCGTGTAGTTACGGAGCACTCCTTCGATCATCCCCGCTCCCCATACCGGAACCGCCACTCCGGCAAGGGGAGCGATTGCTGACAACAGGAGTATTCCCCCTCCCACGACTTTCCCTCTTCCGCACGGTCTCACGATTGCCATTCGTCTTGTTCCTTAATCTAATGCAGCCGTCCCTCGGCTTCGCACTCCGGACGGCACCC
>LJUI01000088.1 GCA_001303705.1 candidate division TA06 bacterium SM23_40 | reverse complement strand
GCAGTTCGAGATACTCCTCGGCCTCTTCGATACTCTTCAACGACCGGTCTGCGTACTCCACCACGAAGACAGCCACAATCCCGAGCACAAGGCCGACGAGGGCGCCGAGACATAACGCCTTCTTGCGATCCGGGCTCACCGGACTCAGGGGGAGCGAAGGAGATACAAGAATCTCGAAACTCCGCTCGATCTCCAGTTCTCCCACAGCCTTGGAGAGCTCTGCAGCCCCACTCTGTTCGAGTAGCGTGTTGTATATCTCTCGGTTCCTCTCCACCTCTGCCTCGAGGCGAGCGAGGGTGAGATCATCCTCCGGGGCCGTTACAACAGATTCACGGTACTGATAGATCAGCCCCCGGATCGTCGCCCGCTTCGCTTTGGCGATACGCAGATCAACTGCGGCGAGCGCGCAGGCGATCGCGTCCTCTTCTTCGCCCGTCGCGACCTCCACGGCAGCGGCGCGAGTGAGTGCCTGGCGGATCTCGTCCCTGGTGCGCGCCAGCTCCGCGCTCTGGTGCATCACCTCCGGGTCCATCCATGAGGCCGTTATGAACAGGGGCACGAGGCGACGGGCAATCCTTAGTGCTTCATCCGTCTGGGTTTCGATCCCTGCGTCTGCGGCGAGCCGCTGTCCCAGCGCGGCTACCGTTGCGGAGTAATCCTCGATTTCTGCCTCGAGAGCAGCGATCTCGCTTTCGAACTGGTCGACGAGCGCCGAGGCCTGGCTCAGATTTGTGGCGTCGACAACCGTCCCACCGATCGCCCGGGCGGCGATCTCCTTCCGATAGCGCGTGAGGCGCTCCTCGGCATCGGCAAGGCGCTCTTGGTACAGCGCAAGTTGATCGGCGCTGAACTGCTGGATCGAGCTCGCCCTCTCCAACTCATTCTGCAGCGCACGTTCCTGCATCACATGAAGCAGGCTCCTGGCGATCCGATGTACCAGCGCAGGATCTTCGCCCCGAACGGAGATGCGAAACAGGTTCGCCCCCCGCGATTCCACGGCAATCATGCCCCGCAGCCGGCCGATGAGCCTCCGTTCGATGATCTCATCGAGAGAGTGACCGCCGGGGTCATCCTCCATCGCCTGAGCCGCCGCCAGCCGGAGATCGGGGTCGCTGGCCAGGCCCAGCGCATCGATCACAGAGCGGAGATGGTCAGGGCTTCGCACTCTCTCAGCGAGCGCACTCGCCCTCTCCCGGCTCGCAAGGTTGCGGTCACCGAGGAGGAGCTGCTCGAGAGAGCGAGACAGGGGCTGCCGCGGTTGTATCAGGATCGTTGCTCCCGACTCGTACACGGGCCGGGCCAGTCGACTGCCAACTGCGGCGCCCACGAGGACGACCGCGAGCGGCCCCATCAGGAGCCATCTGCGGCGCACCAGGATGCGCCAGTACTGGGTTAGATCGACGCGCTCTTCAGCATTCGATGCCATGCCTCAATCTCCTTCCCCGGAGCTATCTCACACTCCGGTAGATGTGGTAGCTGAAGTAGAGCGAAGCGACCGCCGATACGATGAGCGTCACTTCCCGCGAACGATCCCAGAAGCCCGACCAGAACTCACTCCGCCTGCCCACGACGACCGTATCGCCTGGCCGGAGTTTCGGTACGCTGTCCATCGAGCCCTGGTTCATCAGTTTCGGCACATCGATCTGGAGCGGCCTCACATGAGAGCTGCGCGATATGACCTTGACATCGGAGTCGTCGGCCTGCTCGGTCGTTCCGCCGGCCATCAACAGCGCTTCCACGACGTCCGCGCCATCGCTCAGAGGATAGATGCCCGGGTCTCGAACTTCGCCGTACACATAGACGACATTCCGACCGAGGCTCGCACCTTCCGTGGCTCCCGGCACGAAGACCGTATCCCCTGGCCTGAGCCCGGGAAGCGATGAGGGTTCGCCCGCTTCGATATACCGTTCGAGATCGACTACCTCGCGCGTCTCTCCGTTCCCATCTCCGTGGACAATCACGACCTCCGAGAGGCGCGCTTCGGGTGTCGGGCCACCGGCCTCGCCGAGGACCGCGAGAAGATCGGGGATTTCGGCGAATCCATACCGCCCGGGCGATGCTACCTCCCCGAGTACCGATACTGAGCGGCTGCGGTATCCGACTACCCTCACCGTCACCTGCGATATGCGCGGGTTGAAGTTAGAGAGCCGACGCGCGATCTCCTGCCCCAGTCCCGATGGGGTCTCACCCGCGGCATCAACAGGGCCGATCGCCGGCAGCAGGATCTTGCCATCGTTCGCCACGGTCGCGGTCGAGGAGAGACTCTGCTCCTGCCACACGTCGACCGCCAGCTCATCGCCGACCCCGATGACATACTCACTTCCAATTCCCTCAGACGCCGCGGACAGGGCCGGACCGGCGATGAGACAGATGGATAGAGGCGGAACGAGAATGCGCGCTAGACGGTTCATCGTGAATCTCATGGTCTGGTTGCCTCCTTGTTGTCGGAGAAGCCCCGATGGCCGCGGGGACCACCGTCAGGGGCACACTCATCACAATCTCTGCAATTCCCGAACGGGCTTACGCCCCATGGGATATGTCGATCACTCGATTTCATACTTCTTGATCTTATTGAGAAGGCATCCGTAGCTGATGCCGAGCAACTTGGCGGCCTGACGGCGGTTCCATCGGGTGCGGTTCAGCGCCTCCACGATCACCGGACGCTCTGCCCGGCGTGTGGCCTCGATCCCGATCTCCTTCAGCGACGGGGATGCCGTCGAAGAGACCTGTTCGGGATCGGGTGTCGTGTTTCGCTGCCCCACGTCGAGCGAGCCGATAGCTGCCACCTCATCTCCGAAGACGATTACCTTCTTGATAAATGTCTCCAACTCCCGCACGTTGCCCGGCCAGTCGTGCTGCAGAAGGCTCCGTATCGTCCCTGTACTGACCGACCGCATCTCCTTGCCGAACTCGAGGCTGTATTTCCGGAGAAAGTGTTCCATTAATACCGGAATGTCCTCGACCCTGTCTGCGAGCCGCGGGAGGTGGATCGTCGTCTCATTGATTCGATAGAGAAGATCCTCACGGATCATCCCTTCCGAGAGTGCCTGCGCGAGCGGACGGTTCGTTGCCGCCACGATCCGTACGTCTACCTTGATGCTCCTCTTCCCTCCCAACCTGACGAACTCTCTCTGTTCCAGGACTTGCAGGAGCTTCGACTGCACACCAAGCGGGAGCTCGCCGATCTCATCGAGGAAAATCGTGCCGCCGTGGGCGTATTCAAACCTCCCGGGCTTCGTGCGGTATGCACTCGTGAACGCCCCCCGCTGATATCCGAAGAGCTCCGCCTCCAAAAGCTCATCGGGCAGAGCGGCGCAGTTCACTTTGACAAACGGCCCCCTCACACGTCCGGAGAGTGCGTGAAGTGCCCGGGCGACAAGCTCCTTACCGGTCCCGCTCTCTCCCGTGATGAGCACACTCAATCCGGAGTCCGCGACCTTGTGGATCGTTCGCTTCACCTGCGCGATCTCGCTCGATGCACCGACAAGACTCGACTCGAGGAACGCCGCCCGCACCTCCGGACGGAGCCCGTTCCCCATGTCGACTCCGGGAGAGATCAGAGACGTGATCACGTTCTCCAGTTCCTCACGTTCTATGGGCATGATGAGCAGATCGTGTACCCCCATCTGCAATGCCTCGAGTGCAACGCCGACCTGCGTCGGATCGCAAACGACAACGAGCCCGGTCTGTGGCGCCGCCTCCTTCGCCCGCTGCACGAAGAGAAGACTCTCTTCGATCTGCCCGTCCGTGCCGATGAGGACGACTGCCGGCGGATCTCGCCTCATGCGCTGTAGCGCCCGATCCCGGCTCGTTTCCAGAGAGATCGCTACCCGCTGCCCGGCACCAAACCCGTCGAGGAGAGAGGCAACCTCTCCGTCAGGGCCGACGAGTAGAATTTCACTCCGCTCTCCGGTGCCTGTTTCGCGGGTCTTCCCTCCGGTCTCTTTTCTCGATGGAATCATCGCCTTCCTCCACGTCCTCGGCGATCGATGTTGGTTCCACTTGCGAGTCGGACCCCAATAAGTACAGAAAGGCCCCGACTCCTACTGCAATCGAGGCCCCTAACACACGAAGAACGACGCTTGTCCGACCCACCAGCTAGGCCGAGTTCCCTTACCCCCAAAGGGAACCTCGAACTATGTAACGATATGTGACAAAACTGCTGCCGCCCCTCACGCGTCCCGGGAACAGCAGCAGCTCATTCTGCCTGCTAATCCTCCTGAACTACGCCGAACATCAACAAATCACATCTTCGAACTTCTAGATGCGATTGTATCACACGTCTAAAAACTTGTCAAGAGAAAAATGCAACAGTCTCTACTCAAGGGTTAACTGTTGCTACATCTCTGCTCCCCTGGGGCCCAGGGGCCGCCGGGGGCCTGCGTACTATTCCGCTGCCCCTGTCGACTGTTGCTATGCGAATGGCAACAGTACCCATGACGTCCACCTGCGGCCCTGTTTCGACAAGACGGGACTCCGCCTCAGTCTGTGGCCTTTGCCCCGGTCCGTGCCCTCCGCGCTCTGACTCGCACAGGCCGGCCCGTCAGGGAGGGGCGATTCGAGGGCGAGCAGCCAGGTCCTCACGAGAGGCGCACCTGTCGTTCCGGGCCCCCGCTCATCTGCGCTCCCGCCCGTACCAGTTGGTGATCGGCAGGCGCCGGTCCTTGCCGAACGCGCGCGGGGTGATCTTGATCCCGGGTGGTGCCTGTCGCCGCTTGTACTCGGCGCGATCGACCATGGCGATGACGCGGCGGACGGTCGCCTCGTCGTACCCCATGCCGACGATCTCGCTCAGCGACCGGTCCTCCTCCACGTACGCCTTCAGGATAGGATCGAGGATCTCATAGGGCGGCAGGGTATCCTGGTCTATCTGCCCGTCCTTCAGCTCGGCGCTGGGCGGCTTGTTGATGATCGTGTCGGGTATGACGGGACCGCCCGCGGATCGCCCGTTGCGATAACGGGCCAACTCGTAAACCATCGTCTTCGGCACATCCTTGATCACGGCGAACCCGCCCGCCATATCGCCGTACAGCGTCGCATATCCGACCGCCATCTCGCTCTTGTTCCCCGTCGTCAGGACGAGCCATCCGAACTTGTTCGATAGACCCATGAGGATGTTCCCGCGGATCCTCGCCTGGATGTTCTCCTCTGTCACGTCCGGCGCTGCACCGGCGAACGGCCCCTCGAGCATCGAGAGATACGACTCGTAGGTAGAAGTGATGTCGACCGTCATCGATGATATCTCGAGACGGTCGATCAGCCGGGCCGCGTCCTGCATGCTCCGGTCGCTCGTATACGGCGAAGGCATCACCACGCCCTTCACGTGCTCCGGACCCAGGGCGTCGGCAGCGATCGCCGCCACGAGGGCGGAATCGATCCCCCCGCTGACGCCGATGACGACCGTCTCGAACCCATTCTTGCGGACGTAGTCGCGAACCCCGAGGACGAGGGCCTCATATATCTCCTCGAGAACCTCGGGCGGCTTCACATCCCGCGGCGGGATGGGGACGCGCTCGGAAGAGAGCGGTCCGGGGGAGACCTCTATGCGCTCGAGCTCCCACTGGGCCGGAGGAGCATTCACCGGCGGCGGTCCGGACGCCCTTCTTCCCCGGGTCTCGCCCTGCCGCGCCTCCTGAACCTGACTCATGTCGAGATCGGCGACGATAAGGTCCTCCTGAAACGCCCTGCCGCGCGCGATGAGCTCTCCTCCCGGGGCGAGGATGAGGCCATGTCCGTCGAAAACGAGCTCGTCCTGTCCCCCTACCATATTATTATAGGCGACGAAGACACGATTTTCCGACGCACGGCCGGCCAGCATCTCCTCCCGGTCGCGCCACTTCCCGGCGTGATACGGGGAGGCGCTGATGTTGATGATCAGCTCGGCCTGCCCGTCCCTCGCCTGACAGGCAGTCGGGCCCCACGACTCCCAGATATCCTCACAGACATTGACGCCCACCGTCACCCCCCGGATCACGAAGACGGGGCAGCCAGAACCGGGCGAGAAGTAGCGCTTCTCGTCGAAGACCCCGTAGTTGGGGAGGAGCATCTTTCGGTACACCCCGTGTAGTGTCCCGTCGCTCGCCACGGCTGCCGCATTGTAGATCGATCCACCCTCATCTCCATCGACAAACCCCACTACCGCGGCCAGCCCGCCGGTCTGTCTCACGATCTCCTGGAGGTACTCGCGGTTGTCCCGCCTGTACCGCGGCTTCAGCAACAGATCTTCCGGGGGATATCCGCTCAGTGCCATCTCCGGGAACGCAACGACATCGGCGCCGACATCGCGAGCTCGCTCGATATAGTCGACGATCTTCGCGGCGTTGCCCGAGAGATCTCCGACTGTCGAGTTGATCTGTGCCAGCGCGACGCGAAGAATCCTCATCGAAGAGAACCTCCTTCCGTGAGTCTAGAGAAGGTGCTCGCCCACACCTGCCGAGCATGCACCACCCTAGCCGATCCACCTTCCTTTGTCAATGGGGCCCGACCTCATGAGCCCGGTGTCCCAAGATGGCTCCCGTTCACGATCCCCGCTCATCTCCAGGCACGACGCAGCCGTCCCAGCGATACATCAGGATCTGTGGCCCGAGTGAAATGGCCGCCTCGCCAGCCTTGAGACCGTCCGACGGACTCGTCGGGAGGCCGGCAAGAGCGCGGCCCCTCTCGGGCCAGATCCGACCCCCCACCGGCCAGATGCAAAGGATTTGCCCGGGGATCGATCCCGTGGTAAGATGTCACGACTTCCCGGACCTCACGTTCCGGAACTGAGTACGGTCGCTGAGCTGGGGCGCAGGCGCCCGGGTTCCGCCGACCGGCACGTGCCGCCCGAGCACACCTCGCGGCGGATCCCCTGCACCAAGGGAGGGACGAAGATCATGAGTCCATCGACAGAGGAGACGATCGTAACGATCATGAGAGAGAACGCATCCCCTGCGTACCTCGCAACGTGCGATGGAGACCAGCCGAGAGTGCGCCCTGTTACTCCCATCGTCGAAGACGACATGTCGGTCTGGGTGGCGACGTTCTGCACATCAAGAAAGGTGCGACAGATCAAGAAGAACCCCAACATCTGTCTCGCTTTCGTCGAACTTCCCAGGGGCGACAAAGCAGCCACTCTCCTCGGCAGGTGCGAGATAGTCAATGATATGAAGCAGAAGAAGCGGGTCTGGAGCCTTGCCACCTTCGACCTGAGTCAGCACTTCCCCCAGGGCCCGGAGATGGAGGAGTACTGTGTTCTGCGAATTATCATCGACAAGATCGAGTGGAGAGAGAGCTGGACGAGCAAGCTGGAGGTCTACGAACCTGCGCAGTGATCTCATCAATGAGCAGCCAGCGGGATGATGGACAGGCTGGCACGCACGTACCGCTCGCGTTATCGGGAGGGCGAGTTCAATGGTCCAATGCCGTGGACAGAGACGAGTCACCTGGGCAACCTGTGTCACAGCCGGCCTTCTCCTCTCCGCCGCCGCCGCTTCGGCCGAGATTGTATCGTTCACCCCGCTCGTGAACGAGGTCTCGGCCTATCTCAACGTACTGGACGACGGAGAGGAGGCAGGACAGACGCTCCAGGTGATCGCAATCAACAGCATCAAGCTGGGGTGGTCGTTCGACATCGAGCTCACCGCCGACTTCAACCATCAACAGTCGGAGGAGGATTTCGACTACTACCTCGAGGCGGGCATCGTGAAGCCCATCTGGCGGGGCCTCAAGGTGAATGTGCAGCGTATCCACGGAACCTTCATTCCCGAGCCGATCAACCAGTTCGGGATACGCTACTCGTTCTGAGCTGCCGGCCGGCCCCGTGCCGACCTCTATCCCTCTTTGTGCTGCCCGCGGGCGACCGATCCCACTGGCCGACTCATTTCCGTCGGGGAATCTCCGAACAGAGGGTGCCCCAGATCAGAGAAGCCCGGCAGGACGACCCCTTCTGCCGAGACGAGGCGGCTTGCTCCGAGGCACTTCCCGTCGATCGCCATAATCGCTTGACTTCTGGCCCTGGTTGCGATATGCTATATCGAAGCTGAGGCCACATCGTCCCCCTTCGGCGAATGGAGATCGGGAGCCACCATTCGAGTAGTCGACCCTGTGTCTCGCCCATCTGCCGGAGACGGGGCGGCCCGGCCGGAATGTAACCGTTTGCGGGGCCAGTGACTGAAGGGTGGGATCTAGATGGAATAGCGGACCGAAGCCCGTGCTCTTGGCAGGACCCGATGCGCGGGCATTCGCTCTCCATGGGAAGGGGGCTGGCCCACGCCAGATAATGTCTTCACACGACTCACTACATGCCATGGCATGCCATGGGAGGAGGAAGATCGATGAGACCGGATGTCAGGACCGGTATAGTGATGGCCGTCGTACTGGTGGCGGCGCTTGCGTGGGGATCCCTTGCCGGCAGCCCGGGCACACTGCGCCACACGCTCTACTACACGGCCGATGATCTCGAGTTCTCGAGAAGTCGAGACTTCGACCTCGTCACATTGAGGGATGCGGATCTGATGAGCGAGGTGGGGGCTCCGCAGCTCCCGGTCGACCTCGTTCAGCTCGCGCTCCCCCCGGGCACGGAGATCGAGAGGATCGAGGTGAACGCCAGGAGCTCAACCGAGCTCCCCGGCAGGTATCATATCCTCCCGGCCCAGCCGCCTGCGATCCTCGCCATGCCCGAACTGTCACATGAACCGCCGCCGTTCGTCGAACCCGCCCCCGAGGTGTACGGATCGACGGCCGGCTTCCCGGAGAGGGTAGTCATCCATGCAGGAACCGGATACCTCGGCGGATATGAGGTGGCCGACATCCTCGTCTATCCTCTCTCCTATGTGCCGGCCTCCGGGCGGCTCAGTCTGTACACCGAGATCGAGCTCGAGATCCACTATGGTGCGAGCGATCGAGCGCCGCGCGAGGTGCGCCGTCGCACCGAGACCGCGAGCCGCATCTATGAGAGGGCAGTGGCTCGCATCGTCCATAACCAGAACTATCTTGCCGAGTGCGCTCCTTCGCCTTCCGGGTCCACTCCGCGGCAGGGCGAGACGGACGTGTACGAATATGTCATCGTGACCGGCCCTTCCTATGTCTCCGCCTTCCAGCCGCTTGCGGACTGGAAGACGAAGTCCGGGACGCCGGCGAAGATCGTGACGACGGACTGGATCTACAGCAACTATCAGGGCGTCGATAATCAGGACCGGATCCGCAATTTCATCATCGACGCCTATCAGAACTGGTCGACGGTCTGGGTGCTCCTCGGCGGCGACACCAACGTCGTGCCCGCGCGGATCGCGTTCGCCATGGATTGCCAGGCCGGATTCTATCCTGACGAAAACGATCTCCAGTGCGACCTGTACTATGCCGACCTCGACGGCACCTGGAATGCGAATCAGAACCAGACCTACGGTGAGGTCGACGACGAGGTCGATCTGTACCCGGACGTCTTCGTCGGGCGGGCATCAACGAGCTCGGTCTCGGAGGCACAGGCCTGGGTCAACAAAGTGCTCACCTATGAGATAGACCCACCTACCGACTACGAGCTCAACATGCTCTTCGCCGCAGAGATCCTCTGGTCGAACCCGTACACCGACGGCGGAGTGGCCAAGGATCTGATCGACGACCTCTATGTCCCGCCTGATTTCGATCCCATCACCAAGCTCTATGAACGGCTCGGGAACGAGAGCCACGCCACGGTGATGGCGGCGCTGAACGAGGGACAGAACGTCACCAACCACGCAGGGCATGCAAACACAACGATCATGAGCGTGGGGAGCGGATCGCTCAGCCCGAGCGATATGGACGCGCTGACGAACCATCCCCGCAACGGCATCCTCTACTCAATCGGCTGCTGGCCGGCCGCATTCGACTACGATTGCATCGCCGAGCACTTCGTCAACAACCCCAACGGAGGCGGCGTCGCATTCATCGGCAACTCGCGCTACGGCTGGGGGTCGCCGGGGAATCCGGAATACGGGTACTCCGATCGGTTCGACCAGCGGTTCTACGCCATGCTCTTCGTCCAGGACATCTACCACATCGGTGCCACCCTCGCCCAGGCCAAGGCCTATTACGCTCCCCGGTCACATGACGAGAAT
>LJUI01000087.1 GCA_001303705.1 candidate division TA06 bacterium SM23_40 | reverse complement strand
GAGCCGATTGCGGGTAGATTCTTGCATCGTCCATGACGAAGTTGTCAATCAAGATTGTACCGATAGTAGTCGCTAGATGGTCCTGAAGACCCAGCACGCCATGCGTTACAGCGATATTCGTCTTGGTAGCCAGCGCGGCTTCGGCTCCTGTTGCAGCTGTGCTTCCCCATCTAGTCACGTACATATCCAGCGTTCCAGTTCCGCCAGTCTGGATGTCAACAGCCAACTCAACCGTGTACCAGACACCCCTCTCTACAGCCTGAGTAGAAAACGTCGCAGGAACAGCCGCCGCATTCGCTGAGCCTATACCAAGATTTATGATATCTGTGCTTACCGTAATTTTGAAACCAAAAGACGCGGTAATCGCGTTAGCGGCTCCTTGAAGCTCAAGCAAAGAGACTGAAGCATCTGTAGCAGTGCAACGAAAATCATCAGCAAAGAGGATATTGAATCTGAAATAGCGCGTTACGGTATCCGCAATGTCGATATCTCCCTCTGTAACCGTTGCATCATTTGTCCCAAGGCCGGCTCTCAATCTCATACAATGAGCACCGCTGAATGGTTCAAGCCCTTGACGCGCCAGCGTTTTGTAACTCGGGAAGTCCAGTGCGTTGTCGGTATCCGTCTCCGAGTCCCACTCGGCATTGGATCCGGGCTCAAAGTTGCTTTCAAAGATGTAGGGAAACGCCAATGTTACGCCTCCTCCTCTTCAAGCCCCAAGCGAGATATGGAATCCGTCGCCTCGGCTTCCTCCTCTGCTTCGAGTTCTGCCATCTGCGCCCTCAACTCGGCAAGCTTCATCCGGCGAAGCTTTGATGCTTCGGTCTCCGCCTCTTGGTCCTCTGGGCGGTCATGATTGGACCAATCGATCGTCGGGTAGTTTTCCTGAAACCTGCGGCTCGGGAAATCGAACTTCTGGCCCGGGATCAAGCAGTTCTCAACGTTTCCACGTGATATCTCCGGTCTGAAGCATTCGAGGTTTGCAACGTCAGGATCATCCGATTCCCGGTAGATCGTCCTTCGGCAGTTCTTCCATTCTATGATCTTTCGCTTGTACTTCTTCTGGAAGGCCATCTCTCGGCCAATCGAGCCTGCAGGGGCTTTTCGCATCTCTTCCTGCGACAGCATGTTCGGGACAATCTCTTCACGCAGCTCCTTCTCTCGAGTCACAACTTTATCGAGATCAGGACCGCTGAGAATCGGTGGAGATTGAGTCTCGAGATCGCGCTCGATCCTTTGCAGATTTCGCCGCACGGTGGGCTTGTCCTGTACAAGCGGATTCTTGAGCTGGTTCTCGAAGTACTCCTTGTCTCCCTCGAGATCCTGTCTCTGCTGGTATCCAAGGTAGCTACGCATGTTGAATGACTCCTTGCCTAGGATTCTGCGCAATCATGTCAAAGTCGAACGGCCTTGCACGATGCTCAGAGAGCTTCCCGAAATCCAAGAGAATCGGATCCGTCTCCTGTTGCGATATACCGCGCTTGACTGCAGCTCTCCCGAGCTGAGAGCCAGCCTTCGGGGTCACGGTGGCCCGTGTTCCTGCATAGACCTTCTCGTTTCGGATGAGATATCCGAGAACGTCCCTCAGAATGTTGCCTAGAAGAGGATCCTTCACCGTTCCCTTGTTCTTGTGAAAGTTCGTCCAAGTTGCCTGCTTAGATCCGACGAACCGGAGCATCTCGGCTTGCGCCATGGGCTCATTCAGGACAGGAGACATGGAGAAGATCCGGAAGCATTGTTGATATCTCTCCTGAAGCTTCTCGGCCTTCTCATAGTACTCGTCCCAGTAAAGCCCGGCGGCCTCCGCAATCGGCCTATCTCCGTAGTCCGGAAACATCCTCGGGGCATGAATCCGGGCCTCATCGTCCAGGTGCATGACGAAGAGATCAAATGTCTCTGCACCAGCGAAGCGACGCACCCAGCTTGCCACAGTCTCCTTTCTGGGACGCTTCAGACAGATGAACCTAGTATCAGGAAAGGTCTCTAGCACCCTTTCGGCGTAGGTCAGCCAGTAGCAGCCGACATCACCGCCAGTGCGGGACAGCTTGCTCATCGCCGCCCTGAAGAGCCGCTCGTCATGCTCCCACGGAAGTGCAACAGCCTCGTGGGGGAGACCAAGGATGGCCGCCAGGCTCTTCGTTCCGCATCGCCCCGAGCCTAGCCCAACGATGATATGGTTCGGCCGGGTCTTCATAACGATCCTAGGTCGTCGGAGTCACCTGCGTTCCGCCCGATCCTCCACCAACCGTGGCGATGTAGCACTGGTTAAGCTCTGCGTGCGTAGCCGTGAAGCCGTCGAGTTCGTCACATAGCACCGGGAAATGGCAGAAACGGAAGGTCCACGCACCGGCAGCGCTGGCCCCACCCGTGATTGCGTCCGTGATCGCCGTCCCGTCGCACAGAAAGATGCAGTTCTCAACCAGGTTGGTCGTCCCACCGGCACCAGTCACCATCGCCGCGGCCCAGCTACCTGCAGTACAGACCATGATGCAGTCGCGCACGACTCCGTAGTTGATCGTACCGAGCTCGATTGCCGGGCCCTGTGCCCCATCACAATAGGCGTAGATATGATGAATCAGCGGATAGCTGGCGGCTCCGATGAACTCAATTCCTTTTGTCCCAGTGTCCGCAGCTGGCGTGCTGAGATCGAAAGAGCAGTGATGGATATGGACATTGTCGCCGTCAGCGCTGATGTCAATAGCTGTGTCGGCCGTCACTGGAATGAAGTTCAGATAGGCGATCTCGATATTCGCCGCAGTGACATTCACGTTCTGATCGCCAGTTACTGCTGCGATCGTGGTACGCTGCTGTAGGAAGTTCCCCTGCCCGCACGGAAGCCCCATGAGCGTCACACCAGCAGTGTCCATCGCGAGAGAAGTCGATGTTCCAGCGGCATTCTGCAGTGTGTGGGTTCCGGCGAGCAAGACAACCACATCGCCAGCGTTGGCGGTGACGAGGTTGTCGATCACATGATTCACGCGCCTGCAAGGTCGTTCCGGAGACAAGCCGTCGTTGTTGTCGCTCGCGTGGTAAGTCTCCCCATTGACCACGCACGAATCTCCTGCCGATACCCAGAAAACCCTACCCTGGCTCTGCGGAATCGCGCCCCAAATACCACCGTAGGAGGTAAGATACGGCATCCTAGACTCCCTCCGTCTTCATCGATTGCTTGATTTTCTTCGTTCCGCCAGAGCGATCACGCGGCTGCGTCTTTCCAGGCACGCCCGGCCAAGCAGCCGTCCTCTCGTTCCAGCTGGGAACCTTCCCGCCTTCTTGGCCTGTGGGCGGGCCCTTCCTCTTCTTTTGCGGGTTCCATCTCGGATTCGCCATGGGATCTTCCTACGAAACCTGGAATCCGCAGATGCAGCGCCAGTCCGTCCAGGCGATGCTGTATCGCATGTATGCCCTGAACTTCGCAATCAGCGTGTCGAAATCCTCGATCATCCCGAACTCGAGTGCAATTCGATCGATCCAGTGGAACATCCTGGCTGATGTACGAGAATCGATCATGAACCAGTTGTTCGAGTCGGTAAGGAAGTTCCATTCGTGTCCGGTATACTTGCCCTCGTGAACGTTCGGGTTATTGAGCGCAGTATCTACCTTGCCAGAAGCGTTGATGATCTCGTAGGCTTTCTCATAGAGATCCGGCGGATACCAGAGCTGATTCGGAATCACGCTGATCCGCTCGGCCTGATCGCCGCGGAATCCGACCATCTGGATTCGGCCTGTAGCAACCGCGACCGCTGTCATGGACGCGGTCCCGAGGTTGTCGAATCCGCTCGCAGTTGACGCACCCGATGTGGTCGTATGGCTATTGCTACACAGCGCCACGCCTTCCGTGTTGTTGTAGAAGTACGTATCGTTGCTGAACGCCATATTCAGTAGCCTGGCCGCGTGCTTCTCCCTGGTCCTCGCTGCGGATGCTCCGAGCGCAGCCGGTCGCTGATTGAAGACGTTGTACTGATCGTCATCAAAGAGCTTCCGCTCCACCTGGCATCCATTCGCAAACTCGATGTGAGTCGCCGTCGTATCGTAGCCTTGGCTCTGGCTCTGGTACTCGATCAAGCCGGTAAACTCGTTGAAGTCTGGCAACGTGCCGACTCCACTCCACTTCATGATGTCTCTGGTGCTCTTCTCGGGAGTGCCATAGAGATCATCCTTCTTCGAGGGGTGCTGAGCGTACTCCTCGTCGAATATCTCCTCGAAATCCGGAGCCAGAATGTCTCCGAATCGAGCAGGAGCCGAAAAGATGATTGTTCGCGATCAGGTGGTAGTAACTGTTGTTTCTCCCATCGTCGGAAGCATCGTTCATCTCCAGATCCACGGTCGCGAAGTTGTCCATGTCCGTGACCGCGGTCTGGGCAATGATCTCGGTGAGATCGGTCGTCAGGTCGTAGCATTCCCAGTTCGTGAGCTCGACAGAGCACGGAAAGCCGTGGATCGCGATGTACTCATCGGACGTGAGAATGCCGTTCGGGAAGTTGATCGACAGGCTTCCTGCTGTGTCGTCACAGCGGCGGAACTCGCCAACATTGTTGCCCGAATACCCCCAGACAGCGCCATTGTCGAATGTGGTTGCGCCCGTGATCGTGACTCCGGTCGTATCGGCGGCCGTGGCCGAGGTTACGCTCAAAGCGGTACCAGATGATGTACCGTTGTTCATTCTCGCCCGGATCACCGCATCGGGATTGATAATGACCGAGACCATCAGGTCCTCCGAGTCCGTGATTCCCGTTGCGGCAACGGTCCCCGACGGATCGAGCAGAATACCAACCTGGCTTCCCTGGTTGACGGCCGTGCTAGCGGCCATGGGCTCGACGCTCCCGAGATCAGTGGCAGCGTCAACCGCACCGAGGACCGGGATTCCAGCAGTAGCCATCGTGGTGCCAGCCATGTACCTCTTTCTGACCGGGGCGCCACCGCTCAGCGTATATGCGAATTCCATGATGTTTCTCCTAGAGCGGAGTCCAACATTGACCAGCTCGGAGCCGGCCGCCTGGATCTCCTAGAAAAGATTCGTGAATGTAGAGCTTCGCCTGATGGCTCATGAATCTTCTGCAGCCATCGCAGCGACCAACAACGTATGGGAATCTCTCATCCTTGTAGTAGTTGGCACGCTTGTGGTTGAAGCGCGGCTGACATCTCCAGCACAAGAGGATCGCCTTCCTGAGAGCCACGAGATCCATGATGTATGTGCCCTCTGGCTTGCCAATCCTGCGTCCCGGATGTTCCCGAGGTGCATTCTTCGGCTTCGTCTGCCTCCAGACGGACCTGCCGTTTTTGGACAGACGCATCGCGAACTGGCCGGCCCTTTTCCGCCAGTTGGGTGAAGGCTTGATCGTGCTCGGAAGAATCAGCTGTGTGCTCACCCTCTCGCTAAGGCCCTCTTCTGAATCCGTATGAGTCTCTCGTCATCCCAGCCTTTGTAGCGGCCAGCATCGATCCCTTTCTGGTAGTGATCGATGTACTCCTTGCTCAGACCCTTGAGCGGACCGGGGCCAGACGGCGTCTCCTCTTGCTCCTCGCCTCCAGCCCCGCTGTGCGTGGTCTTGTCCGTTTCGCGCTCTTTGTGGCCGGTCTCCGGGATCCTGATCTTGTCGAGATCGCCGAAAACGGCACGCAATGCTAAAAGCTCGGTCGTGGCATCATTCGGGAAATCTCGCTCCCGAAGCGCCTTGAACTCTGCCTTCACGCGCTTGTGGTTGTCACTGGTCGGGTTATCTAGATCACCCACCCTTTCAATGTATTGACTGATTTCGGTGTTGATCTTGGCAGCCCTAGTCTTCACATCCTGAATGGATGAGACCCGCTTCTCGATCCGCATTTCGATCTGGCGCTCGAGCTCGGCATCCATCTCGTCCTGCGTGATCTCGCCGGAATCCACGAGGGCTCTCAGCTGTGCCCGCGAGAGCGGAGCCCTCTCCTCCGACTTCGGGGCCGGAGCGGCAGGAGCATGGCTGCGGGCCTCCAGCTCCTTGCGCCTCTCCGACTCCAGACGAGCGCGTTCCTCCGCAGCCGCAGCCTTCGCTTCCGCGTCGGCCTTGGCCTTCGCGATCATGGCATCCACGCGCTCCTTGGGAATTCTCTGCTCTCCAGCGGCCTTACCTTCCGGATCAGCCTTGAAACTGGTCGGCTGTGCCATGATCTCTCCTTGCTTCTCGGGTTGACGAGACCCCTACGGTCAGACGCGGCCCTTGAGGTGGGCGAGCCCTAGAGCCAAAAAAGGCCGGGGAGCATTGCTGCCGCCCGGCCTTCCTGCGCTCAGAGGCGCTCCGTGGCTCTCTCTATGATTGAATGCGGATAACCTAATGTGCGGTGGCTGTCAAGTGGGGATCCGAAAAACTGGTTCCGCTCACACTGGACCATACCAGGGCTTTGCACCGCGGGCAGAGGATCTCCACGGCTCCATCTCGGCCATGATCGAGCCTCGCCAGGAGCTTCCTGCAGCGCGGGCAGCGCATGTTTCGAAGCTGCCTAGCCAGCTGCTTTCTCTTTTGATTTCGCTGATTTAAGCTCACCCAGCTTCCTTTTGGCGATCTTCGCATCGTCTAGGATCTGAGCTGGCAGCGCCATGACTTCCTCAAGCGTCTTGATCCGGGCATCGAGTACTCGTCGAATTGCCTGCACCTTGGAGAGCGTCTCATAGGAAAAATCATCCGAAATTCGGGCATTTGCGTTGATGCCCTCAAGAAACTGCTCCGACTCGGCCTTCGCAGAGGCCAAGAGCTGCAGGAACCAATTCCAGGCCGCATGGTTGGTCAGCTGGGCAGCGCCCACCTCGGCCTGGCCCAGAGCCCGATAATACGGCTCGCGGTCCCTCTCACGCCTGATGGCCGCTGTCCGCTTGAACGCCTCCCACTCCTCGCGCCGAAAGACCATCAGCGATTTGCACCCCCGCCAGCGCTAGGCAGCGCCTCCTCGATCAGCTCGCCCGGTTGAACCCGCGGAGTGGCTAGATTCGGGCGAGCCTCCGCGGGCGGACCGGACCTTCCAGGCGGACCCGGACTCGTCCCTGCTGCTGCAGCGGCGAGCTGGGCCTTCTCGCGCTCGCGGGCAGCCTCCTCGCTAACCTTCTCCATATAGGCTCTGAAGAGCTGCTGCGCCTTGGGCGTATCCACGACCGCAAAGCGCACATCGTCATTCATGAATTCGCGCAACCGCAGCAGATGCTCATTCCAGCCTCCCTGCTCGGCCGGAACCCCATAAGGCGCGGTCTCCAGCAAGATGGCGCTAATGGCCTCCTCCGCAAAGATGCGCAGAAGATGCGCTTCCGGAATCGGCGGGCTCGTATACTGGTCGCTATCAAGACCCAGGGCACGCAGGATGTCATAGATCAGGTTATAGACATCCTCGGGCCTCGTTATGCCAAGCTGAATCGCAACGGGATTGAGCACGGCAGCGGACGCCTGCATGAGTGCCTGTTGCAGCGCAATCTTGCTGGAGTTCGCCACGTTCGCCTGAAACTCGAACTCGTAGGATCCCTCGATATCCTTTCGGCTCTTGATCTCGCGATATGGATCCTGACCTGCCGGCTTATATCCCACGATCCTGAACTTCTTCTCGTCCGGAAGCAAGTGCTTATCTAGCTCGTGCATGATCCACCAAGCCTGCTTGAAGGCCATGAAGAAGCGGCGCAGGATCCGTTCCGGTCGTGCCTCGCTCTGCGCCAGTATGTTCTCTGTGGTACCAGTCGTCCTGAATGCCGAGCTCTTGCCGGCAGGAATCTTCCCGAGATTCAGATCGCTGATCATGATCACATCGCTCTGCAGCTGTCTGGCGATCGTGATTGCATTCAACGAGAAGGTCTGATTCGCGTTTCCCACCTGCGGGAAGGAGACATCGCGGCTTGGATCATTCAGCGGGTAGAGGTCGCCAGGAAGGTAGGTGAGGACTTCCGGCTTGACGTTCGACTGCGGTCGATAGAATCCAGGCGGGGAGACTGCCATCGTTCCGGCATCGACCATTTGATCCCAAAGCTCCTTGATCAGATCATGAGTCGATTCCATGATCTCGAGCAAACTCATTCCCTCCCGGCGACCCTTCGCAGGCAAGAACGTACTCTCCGCAAATGGCCTGCAGGGCGGGCTCATCGGGTACATCTCGGTCATGATCGCAGCCTTCAGAAGTAGCTTCTTCTCCTTCAGCACCCACCAAATCATATCCTCGTCGAGCCCGTCGCCATCGACGTCGAATCGATCGAAGCAGACATACATCTCAAAGCGATTTTGGCTGCTGACTCGCGTGTCGGGTTGATCCCTCTCCCCGGTCATCGCGTCCTTCTGCTGCTGCCTGATATCATCATCGGATCTCTCTGGAGTCACGCCTTTGAGCTTCTCCAGCTCCTCTGCGCTGACGCGATCGTAGAAGCCGTCCTTCTGGAGCCTACGAAGCTCATCCAAGGTCGGTCTTTCGACTAGAATGACGTGGGGCGCACCCTCGGGATTCGACGGTCCGGGGGGCTGGAGATTGGCGCAGCGAGGTGGACAGAGGACATCGTCCATCTCCTTGACCATCACCCGTGGGCCATCAAAGATCGTCGTCTGACGATCGATGACCATTCTCACGCTCTCTGTCTTCGGCTCGGTGTAGAAGGAGACATCGAAACGATCGTCTCCAGAGAAGATCTCCCAGTCCCAGCCCTCCTCGCCACGCCGTCGATGGGACGTTCTCGGAAACTCCTGCTCGAGAAGAGCCATGAAATATTCGTCTGGCTCCATCTCGCGCGGGATCTTGGGGAAGAATCGCAGATCGCTAACCGGCCTTCGCTCGCGAACCCACGGAACGAAGAGCGTCAGCACACCTTCGTTGACGAAGCAGTCAGCGGCCTCCTCGACGATGTGCTCCCCCGGCTGCTCAACGAAGAACTGATGATCAAGCAGCGCGTTGATCGTCTCCTCCTTCTCCTTGTTGTGTTTGTGGTGAGACTTCGCGAGCATCGGCGGCCTGTGGCTCATGACCGCATTGTGAAGCGTATCCTGGGTACGGAAGGAGGCGGTTGCCATGTCCGGAACCGCGAAGTCCGAAGAGTCCGGCCAGGGAAACTGATCGCTCGCTTCCGACCACATCCTGAGCTTCGCGCAACGCTGAAGCCTTCGGTCGCGCTCATCCTGTCGGTTCTCGCGGTCGCGCTTGGCGAAGTCGATTACCCGCTGCGCGATCGTCTCGTACTTGGGCTTGAGCTGCAGCCTTCTCGGACGGGTTCTTCTCGTCCCGCCTTTGATCTCGCGAAGCCTCGGTCGTCGCCTACGACTAGGCGGGCTATCCGGTACGGGCGGCGATGTCATAGATTTCCTTCCAGCTACTGTTTGAAAGAATGGAAATTGGAAGATCCGCAGCGATTCTAATCGCGGAAGCGACGACCGCATGATACTGCTCTTCTTTCAACTGCCTGATTCCCTTCGCGGCTCTCCTGTCCGGCTCGGTTATCTCTTGACCGCTAGCATCCGAGCATATCTTCCACAGTCTAGGAAGCGTCTTGTCACTTACCTCGCAGGAGCTGCAGACCGTAACCGATGCCGTCGATCCACCAATCAGAACCAGATCAACTCGTCTAGCGCTTTCCAGCGGTTTGCCCAGCTTTCGCGGCTCCCCGGCCAGCGGATGATCTTGGGGATATCGAGAAAGGATTTCAAAGACCTCCTTTCCACATAGCGTGCAGCAGCCTATTTTCTTCTTATTCGGGCGCATCAGGAAGCGTCGCGTTCGGCAACTCCTTCTTGAAGTTGTCGATCTCAAAGAGCAGAGCATCGGTCAGTAGCCCCGCATGATCCGAATGAAGTGAATCTCGAGTCCTGTAGAGCTTCTTCATCTTCTCGGCGCAGTTGCTGCAATACCAGACCTTCTTGATGGCTCCGAACTGCTCAAAGTTATCAAGCTTATCGGTCTGTGCTCCGCAGCCGCCATCACAGACAACGGTAATAGCCATCTTGTTTATTTCCTTCTTGTGCGGCGGGGCTTTCTCTTCCGTTTCTTGGCGACTCGGAGCTTTCCCTTCTCGGCCATCTCCCGCATCGCTGCCGTCTTGTGAGCCTTCGCTTTCGATGGCGAGTGGCTCGTGAACGCTTTGCCGTCCTTGTAGACGTCGACCTGCTTCCCGCGTCTCTTGAACCGTGTGTATGGCATGTCAACTTCTCTCAGCTACTCGCTGACGCAGCGCCCGACGCCCGTGGAGTAGCCAACGCAGACGCAGCCAAACCCGGGACACTGGCCAGGACCTCCGCAAGGGCCGAAGCACGTCCAGCCATCGCATCTTGCGGAAATCGAAAAACCATATATGCCACCAACCAGGGTGCCTACCAATGCGCCGTAGAATATCGCCGTGAATATTGCTCTCTTGACCATGATTCCGATCCTCTGTTTTTGTTGGGATTCTTTCTTGCCTCAATGTTCGCGCGTCTACGCGAAATGATGGGCGAGCCTGTTCGCAAAACCGTGAACTCCGGATTCGAGTTCAGCAGGTACTTCAAAAGCGTCGGATAGTCGTCGTACTTGTCCCTCGGCTTCTGAAGCTGATCCCGTTCGGTGCTTCGCTTGTAATCGGCCCAGCAGTAGCGAAGCATCTGCGAGACAACCGTGGGGCAGCGATCCCTGTGAACATGGATCCTTACGTCATAGGTCCGCGGATCTGGCTCGAGATAGGTGTTGATTCGCTTGCGTCCGCCCATGAAATCATCCGCCAGATCGCAGCGAAGGCCAGAATCCGAGAACTCGTCCTGCCAGGTCTGCTCGCGTCTCTGGGCATTGGCCGGGGAAGCGCCCATGTTGGGATCCATCCAGCGCTTGGCTACCTGGAATCCGAACTCCTCTTCGATGATCATAACACGCTCGGATACCTCCTCGCAACCTCCGTCGTGCTCGAGCTCCTTCTGAATCCATACGTCGTCCTGCGGCGAAATCTGTGCCCAGAGCATCATGTGGGGCTTCCTCGGATGCGGGTCCAGCAGATAGACCGTCGGCCAGGTCGGCTCGACGTCGAAGGCGGCAACGTGATTGTAGAGCTGGACATTGGTTCCGTTGCACTCGACACAGCGATACTTGCCTTCACGCAGCTCGACGAAGCTGTCCTTCTTGCACGAGAAGCACCACCAAGCGTCGCGATCGGTGAACAGCGGATGCACCCGGTTGCTGAACCGGATCGGCTTGCCCTCGAATCGCACGGCCCGGGTGACCGAATCCCAGCGCTCGGCCTGCGATCTGACTGATTCTTGATTCAGATGGGGATTGTCGAATGTCGAGAGCTCTAGCCAGATCGTGTCTTCCCGCTTGTCAGGCTCCCTTCCGTGTGCATAGATCTTGTCATGAATCCAATCCACCGGAATGGCAGGATCGTCCGGCCAGGTCATCGCAAGAAGCATGCGACCGTCCGCACGCATGGTCCGGGCCTCGTTCTCGGTCCAGATCGCGAGCCTCGGCGGCTCGTCGTGGAGCACCTCGTCGAAGTCACCGGAGGCGAAGTCCTGCGGCTCCTGGCCGTGGGCCATGAACTGAATCGTGCTCTCGCCCAGAACTTCGTCCGGATCGTCCGGATTGCGGCAGAGAAACCGCAGCAGCCTTAGCTTCTCGCTCCAGCTCTTGTCCCACGATCCATCGATCAAGGCCCATTTCGGCAGCCAGCCCCAGTGCCCCTTCGGCCCTCCGGGCTCCCCTAGCCCCGTCCAGACCCACCACTTGAGCTTGGGAAGGATGATCGTGTGCAGCGTTGTCGTCAGCGATTCTACGACGATTCGCTGCTTTCTGGGTCCGCGGAATTTCGCTTTCCAATCGATCGTTCCGTCGTTCAGCGAGTCCGGAATGATGCCCGTGGAGAGAATGAGCAGCTCCACCATACACGTCTCGGTTTTGGAGCTGCCGTTGCCGCCCCCGACGCCGATGATGGTTTCGGTCGCCTCGTGAATCTTTCGCGCCGCAGGGCTCACGGGCTTGTAGTAGCGAAGCTGGTTCTCCTGACGGTCGGCCCGGTAGAGCTCGAGAATCGCGGCTCCGGTCTTCGCAAACTGGTCTCGATCGAGGCTCTGCAGATCGCTCGGATCGAACGAATCCAGATCGAAGCCGGCTTCCGTGATCCTATCGAGCATTGCTCCCTAGCCCGGGTCTACGTCAATCGTCTGCTTCGGCCGGCTGACGTAGCCTAGGTCCACGCGGCCGGTTGCTGTATCGGCATCGAACCGATAGCCCCGCCGCTCGGCCTCCTTGATGAAGGCCTGGGCGAGAATCTCGATCTTGCCCCTGTCGGCCTCGTTGCGGACGATCTGAGTGGGAAGTCCGCGCAGGAGCAGAAGCTTCTCGGTCGCGATGCCGGCGATGATTCCCAGATCTCGTGGCCCTGCGTTCTCCAGCTTCTCGGGCGTGATGGCAAGAAGCGCCTCCTCGGCACGCATGCCCCAGAGATCCTTCAGGCGCTCGAGCTTGACCTTTCGCACCTCGACGTTCGTGGGGAAGTAGATCGACCGAAGACGCTTGGCGACGTTGTAGACCGTCTCCTGCGGAAGGTTCATGCGTTTGGCGATATCGTCGAGCGTCTGATCGGCGTCGTCCGGTCGCGTGAGCTCGTCAACCAGCTCCGCATATCTCTCCGGATCCCTCGCCATGATGCTCTGCGGCGGGATCTGAAGCTCGCCTTCCTTCGGAATCTTGACGCACGCACGCTGGTAGGCGCGCTGGATCGTGCGCTGATCCTTGTCCAGACGCGCTGCGCACTCGGCCCAGGTAAGACCCTGCTCGCGAAGATCGTAGGCTTCGCGTTCTACCGCCGTTACGCGGACCCGCTTGGCGCCCAGATACTTCCTCGCGCGCTCCCGGGCAAATCGAGTGGTCGGCTGCCTCTTGCGGCCTGTGGGCTTGGTGGACTCCGTGGCCCTTCCCTCCAAGGTCCCCAAATGCCCCATGTGGGACTTCTGCTCCCTCCGTATCCAACTTTGCCCCAAAAGTCAAGAGAAAGGGGCTTCTTGCCACAGACCAAGAATATGGTATTGGACTGTGCGTGGCTTATCTGGACGAGCTTCTAGCTTATGCAGAGCGACACACAACGCCGGATCTGCTCGAGTTCATCCAGAAGATCGCCTGGTGGGGCTATGAGCCCCAACCCCTGTCGCGGGACGCCGCTTCCACACCTGGCACGACAGGGGAAAACCACCGCGAGGGCGCAGGAACCCCCGCCGGAACCAGGGGGGAGAAGGAGCAACCCTGCTCGAGCAGTCCGAAGCTCTCGATGCTCGGCTCCGCTGCCGGCTCAGCGGCAGAAATGCGAGAGACACGCCGGGACGCTGAAGCCACCCGGCTGCCCGCGGGCCAGCGACGGGCCGAAAGTCCCCCGCTGGAGCGCCGACCGGACACACCGCCCGGACGCGGCGCGCTGCCCAGGAACCCATCCTGCGCAGCCAGGGTAGAGGAAGAACCCGCAGCACTCAGCGCGACGTTAGAGCGACTGGCAAAACCCCAGTAGCGAGGCTGCTTCTTAGCCCGCGCGCGCTGATTTTCCCCCAGGGGAATGCGGGGAAGAAGTCCTCTGCCCGCAGACCAGCTCCGGAATACCAGGCACAAAAACCCCCCATAAGACCCCCAATCCACCCCCTTTTCGTGCCGGAATCACGCTTTTGGAATTCCGGTGGGAAGAGGGGACTCTTGCCCCACCCCAGGGGGAGGGGGGGGGTATGCCGATTCGCCCAATTGCCCAATCGCCCCCTGGGGAAGTGACACACCGGCACGTACGTCCGATAAGATCGATTATGTTAAATAGAAACCCGCCGATCACGTAAGCCCGCGGAATTACTTACTTATCTGCATTCACCCTTGACTGTATCTGGGTGCCGTTGCCCCAACTCGCCCAACCTGACGCCCAGCGTCACGAGACGAACAGCCCAACGCAACCTCGAGCCATCAATGTTGAGCTCGTCGCTGGCTTGTAGGCCCCCATCACGGCTCACACCGAGCTGCCTGCCTAATTTTGAGGCATCACAAGGGTGTGTGTGACCCATTCGTCACGGTGATTTCCCCACAGGTCTTGCTTGGTCGTTCGGGCTGGCACGGAGAAAATTCGACCTTGTCCACACCCCCCTGTTGACACGTCTGCCGCGGGGTGCTATCATCTGGCTGTAGACATTGCACCCACGCAAGAAGGCGAGACCCATGGCGACTCAGACCGAAGAACTAGCGACCACAACCGCCCGCGCCCTGTACCGCAGGATGCGGGCCCGCGAAGGAGCAAGGAAGACTGACCATGAGCAAGCTATACGCAAGTCAAGACTAACGTCGAACCTACTTCCCGCCGCCCTTGGGCGGGAAGTGGAGTCGGCGAAGGTGCCGAGAAAGGAGAGGGCAATCTGTGACACAACAGACTGACTACCCGAATAT
>LJUI01000012.1 GCA_001303705.1 candidate division TA06 bacterium SM23_40 | reverse complement strand
AGACTGAACGAGAGGCAGCGGGAGGCCGTAGCCCATCACGGGGGGCCTCTCCTCATATTGGCAGGCGCGGGCAGCGGGAAGACCCGGGTGCTCACGCATCGCATTGCCTACCTGATCAAGGAGATGGGGGTACGGCCGCATCGGATCATTGCCGTCACCTTCACAAACAAAGCTGCAGAGGAGATGAAGGGAAGGGTGCGTGAGCTCATCGGGCGGCGCGAGCTCGGCCTCTGGATCGGGACCTTCCACGCTATGTGTGCACGCATGCTGCGGCGTGACGGAACTCCTCTCGGATTCTCGTCCAATTTCTCGATCTATGATGAAGGGGAGCAGGTCAGCTTGATCAAGCGGACGATGACTGCCCTCAACATCTCGACCACCCGCTACGCCCCCAGGGCAGTACTCGCCTATATATCCCGCGCGAAGAGTGATCTTGTCACTCCCGAGGAGTATCTCAAGTTCGCGGCGGGGCCGTTCGAGCGCATCGTCGTGAAGGTGTACCAGGCGTACCAGGAAGGACTGCGCGAACGAAATGCGATGGACTTTGACGATATCATTGTCCACGCTGTCCACCTGCTGCGCGACCATCCCGCAATCGGTGCACAATATGCTGAGCGATTCCAACATGTTCTGATCGATGAGTATCAGGATACGAATCACGCCCAGTACCAGCTGGCGAGTCTCCTCTCGGCAAAGCACCGGAACATCTGTGTCGTCGGCGATGATGACCAGTCGATCTACATGTGGCGTGGTGCTGACATCCGGAATATCCTCGAGTTCGAACGAGACTTCCCGGAGGCAACGGTAATCCGGCTGGAGGAGAATTACCGGTCCACGAAGATCATATTGAGAGCTGCCTCGTCCGTCGTGGCCAACAACCGGGGCCGCAAGGGAAAAGAGCTATGGACGCGCAATGACGAGGGGAGCGAAATCATCCTCATGGAGGCGGATGACGAGGAGGAGGAAGGGTACCGTGTGGCGGATGAGATCGAGCGCCTCACCAGGGGCGCATCGCTCAAGCTCGGCGAGCTTGTCGTCCTCTATCGGACGAATGCTCAGAGCCGGGCGCTGGAGGATGCCCTGCGTCGCGCCGGTCTTCCCTATGTGATAGTGGGGGGAGTACGCTTCTATGAGCGGAAGGAAGTGAAGGATGTCCTCGCCTATCTGAAAGTGATCTCCAACCCGCGTGACACCGAGAGCCTGCGGCGTATCCTCAACGTGCCGCGCCGCGGCATCGGCGAGAAGACGGTACAGGACCTGGAGGCGTTCGCGCGGGCAGAGGGCATCACGCTTCTCGAGACGATAGGCCGGGCCGGTGACCTCAGGACGATCTCGTCCGGAAGGCGAGATGCTCTTGTCGATCTCGCCGGGTTGATCGGCCGCCTGAGTGAGGTGCGTCACGAGCTCGATGTAGGCGAGATAGTGGCGCGCGTGCTCGAGGAGTCCGGATATCTCAAGGCATTGAAGGAGGAGGGGACGGTGGAGGCCGACGCGAGACGGGAGAACGTGGAGGAGCTTCTCGCCGCCGCAGTCGAATTCGCCCTCACATCGGATGAACCGGGCCTCGATTCCTTCCTCGCCCAGACCTCGCTCGTAGCCGAGATCGACGATTGGGAGGAGCCGGCCGATGCGGTGACGCTCATGACAGCTCACAACGCCAAGGGGCTGGAGTTTCCTACCGTCTTCGTGACGGGGCTGGAGGAGGGCCTTTTCCCCCACTCATCTGCTCTGTACGACCCGGAAGAGATGGAAGAAGAGCGCCGCCTCTTCTATGTCGCCGTGACCAGGGCATGTCGATCGCTGTACCTGGCATATGCATATCGGCGACGGCGGGGTTCGAATATCTCCTACGGTGAGCCCTCGCGGTTCATCGACGAGATACCGCCCGAGCTGATCGTCTGGCCCGAGGGGCATGATCCGGTAGGGAGAGAGACCGAGGACATCGATGTGCACGTGGGATCTGTCGTACGTCATCCCCAGTGGGGTCTTGGGAAGATCCTGGCGATAGAGGGAAGCGGGGACCGGGCGAAAGCAACAATGGTCCTCGTCGACGGACGGGAGAAGAAAGTTCTCCTCAAGTACGCCCGCCTCGAGCCGGCGTGAGGAGTATGCGTTACGACCTGAGCGTCCGGCGTACGATCGTGTAGGGGAATGGGGAGGTGATGCACTCGCTTTCCGAATGAGAGAGCACGCTGATTCCATCACACGGTCGCCTTCCGCTATTCCTGAGCCGGGGAAGACTCCCGTACCCGGACAATCGAGACGCAGTCTCACCCGGGAGTGTTTCGAGCACACAGATGGTCATGGTGGCGAGGACAGGAGGTGTGTGGGTCGCCATCTCTTCTTGGAGAGAGCTTGCGTGTCTGTCGGCTTGCCGACGGCCGCCCGAGCACGAGCCGAAGGGAGGATCCGCCGTGCCGAAGTGGTTATGCGCTCCTGTCTGCTGGATGATCGCAGTCACGTGGTTGGTGCCGTTGTCCGTCGGGGCTCAGTATGTTTTCGAGCAGACCTTTGGCGGGGTGGATAAAGACGAAGGATATTCTGCAGTTGAGACGAGTGACGGGGGATTCATCGTCGCAGGACGTACGTTCTCGTTCGGTGCCGGCGAGAGTGATGTCTATCTGATCCGCACAGACGCTGCCGGCGAAACAACGTGGACACGTACCTATGGCGGGGAGGAGGTGGAGTACGCCTACTCAGTCGAGGAGACGGATGATGGGGGGTATATCGCCGCGGGATGGACAAGTTCCTACGGTGCTGGCAGAGACGACATCTATCTCATCAGAACTGATAGTGCCGGCGATACGCTATGGACACGTGCATATGGCGGGCCGGATCCGGATCTGGGTTTCTCGGTGAGGCAAACGGCCGATAGAGGATACGTTGTTGCGGGAGGGACCAGATCTTTGGGCGCGGGCTCGTGGGATGTTATCCTCATCAAGGCCGACAGTATCGGAGATGCGGTCTGGGTCCAGACCTATGGTGACACCGATCCGGATCTCGGGTTTTCGGTCAGAGAGACGGCCGATGGGGGATATATCATAGCGGGGAGGAGTCGGTCATACGGTGCGGGTGGAGACGATGTCTATCTCATCAGGACTGACGATTCGGGCGATACCGTCTGGACTCGTACTTACGGCGGCCCCGACGATGATGAGGGCTATTCGGTCGATGAGACGGCCGACGGAGGGTATATCGTTGTGGGAAAGACCCGTTCGTTCGGGGGCGGGCCGTGCAATGTCTACCTGATCAAGACCGATGGTGTGGGCGACACCGTCTGGACTCGTACCTATGGCGGGCGGGCCGTTGATTGGGGCAGTGGAGTTGAACAGACAACTGACGGTGGGTACGTCGTCGTGGGGAGGACGTATGAGTTCGGCGCTGGCGGGAGTGATGTGTACCTGGTCAAGACCGATGATGCAGGTGATACGGTCTGGACACGAACCTTTGGCGGTCCGGAGGATGATTGGGGGTACTCAGTCGCGCAGACAGCGGATTCTGGTTATGTCATCGCCGGGTGGACGGAATCGTTTGGTGCGGGCGACTTCGATGTGTACCTGATCAAGACCGAGCCCGAGGATACAGTACAGGTGTCGGAGGGGCATGATGTCTTGCATCCCCGGAGGCGCTGGTCGCTCTCACAGAACCGTCCCAATCCGTTTCGCGCGACGACGACCATCAGCTACGCGCTCCCCGACCGTCAGCAGATCAGTCTCACCATCTACGATATCAGCGGCGCACGAGTGCGGACCTTGGTGTCGCGCACACTGCCAGCTGGTCTGCATAACGTCGTGTGGGACGGGCGCGATGAAGCGGGGCACCGGGTAGCGAGCGGAGTGTACTTCTACTGCCTCAGGGCGGGGGGCCACGCCGAGACGAGGCGGATGGCACTCATCCGGTAGAGGCGTGCCAGGAATACGAGCCACCGGGCTGGCGACGGGCTGACCGTGGTGACAGAATCATGCAGACTCGCACGCTATCGTGGTCGGAGCGTCGTCCGCGCTGGGCGGGGAGTGGCCCGCGGCGCCTGGTATCTTCGCCGAAGAGAGCAATCGTCGCGGGAGGTGTCGCCGGGGCGATGCCTGCGCCACAGAGGATGCCTGCGCTACAAAGAAGGAGGTAACTAGAAGGGTGAGTTCAGGCCGAGAAGACGGTGGGAGACCGGGCGCGGACCCCGTCATCACCGCCGATGAGGTGAGGCACATCGCCCACCTGGCGAGGCTGGAGCTGACGGATCGAGAGATTGAGTGGTTTCGGGTGCGCCTCGGAGCGATCCTCGAATATGTGGCGAAGCTCAACGAGATCGACATAGAGAATGTGGAGCCGACCTCGCACGTGATCCTGATGGAGAACGTCCTGCGGGATGATGTGGTGCGCCCATCGCTCTCCCGAGATGAGGCGATAGGGAGCGCGCCCAGTTCTCGGAACGGGTTTGTCGCCGCGCCGCGCATCATCGAGACCGATGATTCGGGTGTGGTGTGAACGGTTGGGTGGCCGCGGCACGCAGGAAAGGAGCTGATATTGCACCTCTACCGTCTGGGCGTGGGCGAGATCGGCCGCCTTCTCCGGAAACGGGTGATATCGGCGAGGGACATTACAGGAGCGTTCTTCGCCAGGATCAGGGCGGTCGATCAGTCGGTCAACGCCTACATTACGTTGCTCGAAGAGCGTGCCCACGCAAAGGCGAAGGAAGTCGATGCGAAGATAGCCTCGGGGGATGAGCTCTCCCCCCTTGCGGGCATACCGGTTGCCGTGAAAGACAACATCTGCACCCAGGGAGTGGAGACGACCTGTGGCTCACGCATCCTCTCGCGGTACAGGCCGCAGTATGACGCGACCGCTGTGGCCAGGCTCAGGGCAGCCGATGCCATCATTCTCGGCAAGACGAACCTCGATGAGTTCGGGATGGGCGCGTCGAACGAATATTCCTACTATGGGCCGGTGGCGAATCCGTGGGATCTGCTCCGTGTGCCTGGAGGATCGAGCGGCGGCTCGGCCGCCGCCCTCGCCGCCGGCGAGACAACGCTCGCTCTCGGCACGGATACAGGCGGCTCGACGAGGCAGCCGGCTGGCCTGTGCGGGGTCGTCGGGATCAAGCCCACCTATGGCCGTGTTTCCCGGTACGGCCTCGTTGCGTTCGCTTCGTCTCTTGATCAGATCGGCGCGATGGCCAGATCGGTGGAGGACTGCGCACTGCTCCTCAGTATCATCGCTGGCCACGACCCCCGCGACTCGACGTCTGCCGCTCTGCCCGTACCGAACTACCACGACTACCTGACAGGCGAGGTCAGAGGCCTCAGGATCGGCGTACCGCGGGAGTACTTTGCGGAGGGGATCGATCCAGAGGTCGAGTCGGCCGTGAGGGACGCGATCGACCATCTGGCCGGACTCGGTGCCGAGGTCGTAGATGTCTCGCTTCCCCATACCGAGTATGGAGTGGCGGTCTATCAGTTGGTCGCTACGGCAGAGGCCTCGAGCAATTTGGCACGGTACGACGGCATCGGGTACGGATTCCGTGCTGAGGATTTCGATGATCTGGCGGGAATGTATTCCCGCACCAGGCACGATGGGTTCGGCAACGAGGTGAAGCGACGCATCATGCTCGGCGCATACGTCCTCTCGGCCGGGTACTACGAAGCCTACTACCTGCGGGCTCAGAAGGTCCGCTCGCTCATACGTCGCGACTTCGAGGAGGCTTTCGCCAGCGTCGATTGCCTGGCAACGCCGACCTACCCTACGCCTGCCTTCCGGCTCGGCGAGAAGCTCGACGACCCCCTGGCGCTGTACCTCGCTGACATCTACAACACCTCTGCCAATCTGGCCGGGATCCCGGGCATATCGATTCCCTGCGGGTATACCGGGGACGGCTTTCCCGTCGGCCTCCAGCTTCTCGGCCGACCTTTCGACGAGAAGACCCTGTTTCGGATCGCCTATGCGTACGAGCAGACAGCTGAGTGGCGACACCGATGGCCCGAGCTCGACATTCCTGTGAGGAGATCAGCGGATGGAGTATGAGGCGATCATCGGGATGGAGGTCCACGTCCAGCTCAAGACGGCCTCGAAGATCTACTGTGGGTGCAGCACGGCCTTCGGAGCCGAGCCCAATACCCAAACCTGTCCGGTCTGTCTTGGCCTGCCGGGTGCGCTTCCCGTGCTCAATAGAAAGGCCGTCGAGCTCGGGCTGAAGGCAGCCGTGACTCTGGTCTGCGACGAGATCGTTGAGCGAGCCGCGTTCGCCCGAAAGAATTACTTCTATCCAGACCTGCCCAAGGGCTATCAGATAACGCAGTTCGGCGCTCCCCTCGCCCGGCACGGAAGGATCGAGATCGAAGTCGAGGGGCAACAGAAGGAGATCGGCATCAGGCACCTGCTCATCGAGGAAGATGCGGGCAAACTCATTCATTCCGAGGGCGAGTCCGATGTCTCATTCGTCGACTTCAATCGGTGCGGGGTGCCGCTTCTGGAGATCGTGAGTGAGCCGGACCTCAGGACGCCGGCTGAGGCCCATGCCTATCTCGCCGCTCTCAAGGAGGTCATCGAGTACGCAGGGATCTCAGACGCGGACATGGAGAAAGGACAGATGCGGTGCGAGCCGAATATATCGGTTCGTCCCCGGGGCTACAAGGAGTTCGGGACCCGCACCGAACTCAAGAATCTCAACTCGTTCCGAAACGTGGAACGTGCTATTGCGTTCGAGATCGAGCGCCATATCGGCATTCTGGAGCGCGGTGAGAAGGTGGAGCAGGCGACCATGCTCTGGGACGAGCGGGCGCAGCGGGCAAGCCCGATGCGGGTGAAGGAGGAGGCGCACGATTATCGATACTTCCCTGAGCCGGATCTGACGGCGGTAACGCTCGGTCGTGATCTGGCGGCGCAGATCCGGGCCGAACTTCCCGAGCTACCGCGAGCTAAACGTGCGCGGTTCGTCAGTGGATATGGGATTGCGCCCGAACAGGCAGCGGTCTGTGCTTCATCCCCGGCCGTGGCCGACTACTTCGAGGCCGTGGCGAAGGCATGTGGGGATGGGAACGAGGCGGCGAAGTGGATCGTCGGCGTGGTGGCATCGGCAGTGAACGAAGGGAAGTGGGATGTCAATGCCCCGTCCGTCGCGGCGGAGAAGCTCGCGGCGCTCATCCGTCTTGTTGCAGACGGCGCCGTGAGCGGCATCGCGGCACGAGAGAATGTGTTCCCGGCGATGCTGGAGAGGCCCGGCCTGGAACCGGAGGAGGCGGTCGATGAGCTGGGTCTTCGCCAGATGAGCGATGAGGCGAGGCTGGAGGCAGTGGTCGACCGCGTCATCGCGGCCAATCCCGGGGAAGTCGTGCGGTACAGGAGGGGAGAGGAGAAGCTTCTCGGGTACTTCGTCGGACAGGTGATGGAGGAGACAAAGGGCCGGGCAAACCCGAAGATAGTAAACCAGCTGCTGCGGCGCAAGCTGGCGTCTGGTTAGTACAGCTCTCTCGGTTAGCGCAGCTCTCTCCTGGAGTGTCGTCCCCGCAACTCTCCGGCAACGGTCGGTGCGGGGGCATGGGTAGCCGCGCCCGTGCGGGGAGATGTGGCCTGTGGCGATGGCCTCGAGTTCTGCGTTTCCGGTTGACCCATGCATGATCATCTGGTATGATCGCCTCGGGACGTTCGACGATGTATCAAGTACGGCAGTTGAGAACGGGTTGTAGGTAGGAAGGGGGACCCTCTGATGTTCGAGAAGGTGTCCATCGTGCAGCGAACCAGTATCGTGGTCCTCATGCTGATGATGACCGCAGCGCTTGCCTCTCGCGCCCTGGCATTCGGCTCGGATGAGATCGGCACGACCGGCTTCAACTTCGTCAAGATCGGAATCGGGGCACGGCCCGTCGCGATGGGGAGCGCATTCACGGGTCTGGCTGATGATGTGAGTGCAATCTACTGGAATCCGGGAGGCTTGGCTGCCGTCGGCGAGCGACAGGCGACCACGACGTATCTCAACTATCTTGCCGGTATTCAGTCCGGGTTTGCCGGCCTTCTCTGGCCGCTCGACGAGACCAACGCGGTCGGCGTCGGGCTCAGCTACCTGACGAGCGGCGACATCCCCAAGCTCGACGAGCAGGGAAATGACCTGGGCACATTTGGCTCAAGTGCACTTGCTCTGGCCATGGCTTATGGCAGGGAGGTGGTGCCGGACGTGTGGGCCGGGGTATCGCTCAAGGGGCTGTACCAGACGATAGATGATTATTCGGCGCACGGCGTGGCATTGGATCTGGGAGTCCTGTACCGGTCCAGGGTTCCGGGCCTGACTGCGGGGGCGGCGGTCCTCAATCTCGGTACCCAGACCGGTGCGTTCATCGACGAGAAGGATCCGCTCCCCACCGAGATCCGCATCGGGGGTGCATATCGACCTGCGCCTTTCGCCGTCGGCGTGCTCGATGTGGCAGTGCCATTCGATAATGATCCCTCCCTCCGCCTGGGAGCGGAGGTTCTGCCTCACCCGCTGTTCACGATCCGTGCTGGATACAATACACTCGGGTCTCAGCTCAAGGTGGGGTCGGAGAAGGATGTTCTGGGCGGGATGTCGTTCGGTATGGGAGCGACGTGGCAGAAGATGCGCGTCGACTACGCCTACTCGCCCTATGTTGAGCTGGGCAGCGCGCACCGCGTAAGCCTCGTGGTCCATCTCTGACGGAAAGGGCTGTCCAGGCGGCTGAGGGGCGTGAGGAACCTGCGTCCGTCCTGTTGTGTTAAATTATAGTGGAAGATTGTCGGATCTTGTCGGGTCGTTTTGGGGACTGTCGGGACCTGGAAGGCTACTGGAGCCGGCGCTGCGCACGGGATCTGGCAGTACCACGATCAAGATAAGTCATGTATTCCCGGTGACATAGGGCCGGGATTGGTGGATATGGGGCGCCCTGTTCGGGGGCGGGGTTGCCGTAGAGAGAGCCTTCTTGCCGTTCCTTGGGCGGCCGCCTGCCCGGCTGAGCAAGGGCTGGAGCGCGCGCGAGAGACCGACTTCGTCTCGGGCGTCGATTTTTCTTGACGTCCGAATAGCATACGTGTATAAATGGTATGGAGCGGAGGAAATAGCCTCGGGCGACGACCCGACTGGGGTGTTTTTTCTTCTCAATTTACGTGAAATAATTCACAAGCAGTCCGCGATAAGCATCTGCCGGCGTGTAGCCGGCGCTGACTCTCACAGGGACGAGGTTCTGCAAATGGCGGAAGAGAACGATAGCAAAGAAACGGCGGAAGGGAGCGACAAGAAAGTCGGGGCGGTAATGGTCGTCGGTGGCGGAATCGGAGGGATGCAGGCGTCGCTCGATCTTGCCGACTCCGGATACAAAGTCTATCTGGTGGAGAGAGGGCCGTCGATCGGGGGAGTGATGGCCCAGCTGGATAAGACCTTTCCCACCAACGACTGCGCCATGTGTACGCTTGCTCCCCGGATGGTCGATTGCGGGAGTCATTTCAATATCGAGAAGCTCGCCTACTCCGAGGTTGAGGAGGTAGAGGGGGCGGCCGGAAGATTCGTGGTCCGCGTGAGGAGGAAGGCCCGATACATAGACGAAGACAAATGCACGGGCTGCGGCGAGTGTGTCGAGAACTGCCTTGTGAGAAACCTTGCCTATCTCGAGCCCGCCCTCCTGCCGGAGATCGATCTCGATGTGTCAATGCGTGGAAAGGTTGACGAGATTCTCGACCGATACGACGGCGGTCAGGAGGTCCTCGTTCCGATCCTCCAGGACATCAGCGAAGAGTTCAACTGGCTGCCCGCCGACGTTCTGGTGCGTATATCGCAGGCGAAGCGGATACCGATTGAACATATCGTGCGGATAGCCACCTTCTACAAGTCGTTCAGCCTGGTGCCGAGAGGAAAGCATATCATCACTGTCTGCTTGGGTACTGCCTGTCACGTCAAGGGTGCAGGTAGGATCCTCGATCGGTTCGAGCGTGAGCTCGACATCAAGGTAGGCGAAACGACGCCGGACATGCAATTCACACTGCAAGGAGTGCGCTGCATCGGGTGTTGCGGTCTCTCTCCCGTCATTACGATAGGAGACGATCTCTACGGCAAGCTGAACGCGGCCGACGCCGTCGCGCTCCTCGATAGATACAAGGACTAGAGGAGAGTGAACCGTGCCCAAGTTGACGCCTGGTGATCTGGAGAGGATCAGGGAGACGATGGCGAGGACGATGAGCCTGCGTGACGGCGATGCCAGGGCGAAAATCACTGTGCATATGGGGACGTGCGGAATCGCTGCCGGCGCACGCAAGATCATGAGCGCGTTCCTCGGTCTGGTGGAAGCGAGGCAGTTAAAGGACATTATCCTCACCACGTCTGGTTGCGCTGGTCTCTGTGCCCACGAGCCCATGGCTACGATCGAGCTCAAGGGAGAGGCTCCTGTCAAGTATATCGATCTCACTGAGGAGAAGGCGAACCGGATATTCGAGGAACACGTACTCGGCGGCCAGATCGTAACCGAATATGCTCTTGCGATAGGGAGTGAACGGGTATCCTAGATAGTTCGAGAGATAGAGGGAGCCAGTTGATGGAGAAATACAGGACACATCTGATGCTCTGCGCAGGAACGGGCTGCGTATCGAATAGGTCGTTCAAGGTAAAGGAAGCCCTGGAGCGCGAGCTGAGGAAGCATGAGCTCGAACATGAAGTTGGGATCGTCATGACCGGCTGCAACGGGTTCTGTGCCCAGGGGCCGGTCATGCATGTTCTGCCTGAGGGGATCTTCTACCAGCTGCTGACCGAAGAGGAGATACCTCATCTGGTCGAGGAGCACTTCCTCAAGGGCCGGCCCGTCAAGAAGCTGATGTACACGCCTCCAGCAGAGGAGATGCCCGTGCCGATAATGGCCGATATCGGGTTCTTCGGCAAGCAGCGACTGGTCGCCCTGAGGAATCGTGGACTGATAGATCCAGAGAAGATCGACGAATACATCGCTCGCGGTGGATACACTGCGCTCGTCAAGGCTCTCACCGAGATGACTCCTGAGGGGATCATCGAGGAGATCAAGGAGTCCGGGTTGCGGGGCCGCGGCGGCGCTGGGTTCCCTACCGGGAAGAAGTGGGAGTTGGCTCGACGCGCCAAGGGAGAACGGAAGCACATCGTCTGCAACGCCGATGAGGGCGACCCGGGCGCGTTCATGGATCGAAGTATCATTGAGTCAGATCCTCATACCGTACTGGAGGGGATGCTCATTGGAGCGCGGGCGATCGGTGCATCCCAGGGCCACATCTACATCAGACACGAGTACCCTCTCGCGCGGGAAAGGCTGCTATTGGCCATAGAACAGGCAAAGGAGTATGGGTTGCTCGGGGAGGACATTCTCGGAACAGGATTCGACTTTGATGTCAAGGTGCAGCGGGGGGCAGGCGCATTCGTCTGTGGCGAGGAGACATCGCTTATAGCCTCTCTAGAGGGGAATCCCCCTGAGCCCCGCGTTCGGCCGCCGTTTCCGGTCGATTCGGGAGTCTGGGGAGAACCGACCAATATCAACAATGTGGAGACGTGGGCGAACGTTCCCGAGATCATCAATCGCGGAGGGGAGTGGTTCGCCAGCATCGGGACCGAGACGAGCAAAGGAACGAAGGTCTTCTCAGTGGTCGGAAAGGTTCGCAATACCGGGCTCGTAGAGGTTCCGATGGGAATCACCATGCGTGAGATCGTCTTCGATATCGGTGGCGGCATCCCCGGAGACAAGAAGTTCAAGGCGGTCCAGACAGGGGGTCCGTCCGGCGGCTGCATTCCCGAGAGGCTTCTCGATCTCCCCATCGACTACGAACGCCTGGCCGAAGCCGGTTCGATCATGGGCTCGGGTGGTCTGATCGTCATGGACGAGGAGACATGCATCGTTGACGTTGCCCGTTACTTCACTGACTTCCTGCGCGACGAATCGTGCGGTAAGTGCACTGCCTGCCGCGAGGGCGTCGAGGTGATGTGGAAGGTGCTCGAGCGAATCTGCCAGGGCAAGGGGGAGGAAGGCGATATCGCAATGCTCGAGGAGCTAGGCCAGGCCATTCAGGACGCGTCGCTCTGTGCCCTCGGAGGGACCGCGCCGAACCCCGTATTGAGCACGATCCGCTATTTCCGTGACGAATACGAAGCACACATCAAGTACAAGAGATGTCCGGCTGTCGTCTGCAAGCAGATCATCTCCTCCCCCTGTCAGTATTCGTGCCCGCTCGACCAGGACGCCGCCGGGTACATCGGGCTGATTGCGCGCGCTGAGTTCGAGAAAGCGATGGAGCTGATCAGAGAGAAGAACCCCCTGCCTGCTGTCTGTGGACGCGTCTGTCCTCAGATGTGCGAACTGAAGTGCCGTGCCGGGGAGTGGGGTAAGCCGATTGCCATCAGGGCGCTCAAGAGATTCGTTGCAGACTATGAGCGTTCCTCGGGTGCGACGCCGAAGGTCAAGCCCCCGCCTCAGCGGTATGAGGAGAAGGTGGCGATCATCGGGTCTGGCCCGGCCGGGCTGAGCGCCGGGTACTTCCTGGCCCGTCGCGGCTACCCGGTCACGATCTTCGAGGCTCTGCCCGTGCCCGGTGGCATGCTCTCAGTCTGGATTCCGGAATTCAGACTGCCCAAGGACCTCGTCGATCGAGAGATCGACTACATCAAGAAGACTGGCGTGGAGATCAAGATAGACTCGCCGGTGCGGGATATCGATGCTCTGTTCAATGATGGGTACAAGGCTGTCCTCATTGCCACTGGTGCAGGAAAGAGCCGGAAACTCGGGATACCAGGAGAGGATGTAGATGGCGTCCTGGACCCGCTCGCGCTGCTCCGGGCCGTCAATCTCAAAGAGAATCCGCAGGTCGGCGAGAAAGTCTGTGTCGTGGGAGGCAGCAGCGCTGCGATCGATGTGGCGCGCACCGCTCTGCGTCTGGGAGCCAGGGACGTTCTCGTTGTATTCTGGAGGAGTCGCCAGGAGATGGCCGCCCCCGAGGGCGAGATCCGTGCTGCACTGGCTGAGGGCGTCCGGCTCGAGGAGTTGGCAAAGCCGACCAGGATTGTATCAGGAAACGGTAAGGTCAAGGGCGTAGAGTGTGTGCGGATGGCGAAGCGGGGCGGCAACGGACGGGGTCCCCGGCGGCCCGTTCCGGTAAAGGGCTCTGAGTTCACTATCGAGGCCGACACGTTCATTCCCGTCATCATGCAGGAGCCGGATCTCTCGTTCTTGCCCGAGGGGCACGATTTCGAGATCTCGAAGAGTAACACGCTTGTCGTCGATCCCGAGACTCTGGCCACCAACAAGGATGGCGTTTTCGCAGGAGGCGAAGTGGTGAGCGGACCGGTCAGCGTGACCAACTCCATCGGCGACGGGAAACTTGCGGCTGAGTCCATACACAAATTCCTCAGGGGCGAGAGCCTGGAGAGAACCTATGACGTTGTCAAGCCGTTGATGGAGGTCGAACCGGTCAAGCTGGCCGAGGAAGAAGGGCGGAACCTTGATCGCCCCGAGATGCCGCTGCTGGAGGTCGAGCAGAGAAAGCGTAGTTACGAAGAAGTAGAGCTTGGTCTGACCAAGGAGATGGCGATACTTGAGGCAAAGCGTTGTCTCCGCTGCGATCTCGAAGCTCACGGATAGCCACAGGATGGGGGACGAGAATCCATGAATGGCGAGTCGGATACAGAAAAGAAGGAGAGAAACGAGAGCTATAAGGCTGCATGGCAGCTCTGCAAGTTCTCGGGCTCACGGGTGTCGTCGTATAGACCGTGTCCGAGATGGTACCGTTGTGAGCGATGCGAGTTCGAACATGCTCTAGTCGACTGGAAAAGAGGAGAGCCTTGGTGAAGAGCATGACTCTCGAGGACGTGAGGAGAGTACTGGAGGCTGAGGTCATCGTGGGAAAAGATCTTCTGCATCGTAGGGTCAAGATGGGCTGCGGCTCCGATCTTATGAGCGACGTCCTCGCCTTCATCAAGCCTGCTTCACTCTTACTCACCGGGCTGACGAATCAGCAGACAGTGCGAACGGCAGAGATGCAAGATATCGTCGCGATCTGTTTCGTGCGCGGGAAGAAGCCCACAGATGAGACCGTCAAGCTGGCTCAGCTCAAGAACATTCCGTTGCTCGCAACCAGGTTCCGGATGTTTGAGGCCTGTGGCCGGCTCTATACCGAGGGCCTCCCGGGCGACTATGAGGCGACGGAGAGTGGTTAGTTGAATCGAGACGAGAAGATCACCAAGATTCAAGAACTCGTATACGAGATGAAGGTTCAGGAGGTGATGCGGAGAAAAGTGATCACTGTCGGACCGACTACCCAGATGAGCGAACTGAGGGAGATTCTTCGCGTCAATCGGATTTCAGGCGCTCCCGTGGTAGAGGGCGATGCACTCGTCGGTATCATCAGCCTGGAGGACTTCATCAAGTGGTTGGCAAACAGAGAAGATGATTGCCCCATAGGGGCAAAGATGACGCGCGATGTGAAGACGCTGTACGCCGACGAGCCACTCGTGACCGCTGTCAACAAACTGGAGCAACTTGGCTACGGCCGGTTCCCCGTCATCGATCGCGAAACGAACGAGCTGGTGGGGATCATTACCGCGGGTCTCGTTATTGAGGGGCTTCTGAGGAAGCTCGAGATCGACTACAGCGAGGAAGAGATCCATCGCTATCGCGCGAGCCATATCTTTGAGGACATTCTGGCCGACCGGACGAAGCTCTTGTTCGAGTATGACGTCGTCGGTCAGGACTTCGAGCGGGCGGGGGAGAGTGCCAGCGGGCTGAAGACAACGCTGAGGCGTCTGGGGATAGATCCCCGTATCGTCCGCCGGGTCGCCATTGCGACGTATGAGGCGGAGATGAATGTGGTTGTGTACACGCCGGGGGGCAAGATATCGTGCGAGATCGATCCCGAGAAGATCGTGGTTGACGTGAGGGACTCGGGTCCGGGTATCCCTGACGTAGAGAAGGCGATGCAGCCGGGGTATTCGACGGCTCCGGAGTGGGTGAGAGAGCTCGGGTTTGGAGCGGGTATGGGTCTGAACAATATCCAGAAGTGCGCCGATGAAATGGTGCTCACCTCGGATGTCGGATCAGGGACTCATCTGAAGGTCTGCATATTTACTGAGCAGGGGAGAGGATCTTGAAGCTGTCCGAGATAGTAGACCGGCTCGACCTGTCTGTTAGAAGCGGGAAAGAAAAGCTTGGCGAAGACGTGACCGGAGGATACGCCAGCGATCTCCTCAGCGACGTGATCGCCAATAGCAACGAAGGAGATATCTGGATCACGCTTCAGATTCATCAGAACATCGTGGCGGTCGCCTCGATGAACAAGCTCGCGGGAATCGTGCTCGTCAATGGGAGGGAACCGGAGGAGGGGACTCTGGAAGCGGCAGAGCAGGAAGCGATGCCCATCATGGTGACCGACATGCCGACGTTTGAGGTCGTTGGCAAGCTCTACGAGCTGGGAATCTCCGGGACGAGATGATGAGGGAGTTCAGTGCAGATCTGCATCTCCACACATGTCTCTCTCCATGCGCGGATCCGGAGATGATCCCCAGGATGATTGTAAGACAGGCGAAGCAGGTTGGCCTCGATATAATCGCGATTTGTGATCATAACTCGATGGATAACGTGGATGCTGTGACGAGGGCCGGAGAGAGTGAGGGGCTTTGCGTCATCCCCGGTATGGAGATAACGTCGCGCGAGGAAGTTCATATCCTTGGGCTGTTCCGCACAGAGGCCAGCCTGCGTGAGATGCAGCGTATCGTATACGACAGCCTGCCGGGGGAAAACGACGAGGAGGCGTTCGGGCCTCAGACGATAGTCGATGAGTATGACCGGGTCATAGGATCGAACACGAAATTGCTGATCGGGGCTACGACGCTTGCGGTAGAAGAGGTGGTTCAGGCGGTCCACCGCCTCCAGGGGCTCGCGATTGCTTCTCACGTAGATCGAGAAGGGTTCAGTATCATCGGACAGCTTGGCTTCATCCCGCCAGCCCTCGGGCTCGATGCCCTGGAGGTGTCTCGTCCGCAGGCCGCCGAGGCGTGGAAGGACTATCCTGTGATCACCTGTTCCGATGCCCATTTTCTGAGTGATATCGGAAGGGCCACTACGACGTTTACGCTGGAGGAGGCCACGATCGACGAGATCGAACTGGCGTTGCTCGACAAGGACGGAAGGAAGGTGACAGTTCACTAAGGTGGAGGATCTTTCCCTTCACATACTCGACATAGTCGAGAATTCTCTCAGCGCATCGGCTAAGACGATCGAAATCAGGATCGACGAAGATGCCGAGCATGATCTTCTGGTGATAGAGATTGTGGATGATGGGAAGGGGATGGATGCGGAAACCCAACAGAAGGCACTCGATCCGTTCTTCACAACGAGGACGACGAGGAGAGTGGGATTAGGGCTGCCCCTCCTCGCGCAGGCCGCCAGGGAGTGTGAAGGAGAGCTTCAACTCGCATCTGGACCCGGCAAGGGGACGAAGGTACGGGCAGTTTTCCGATATAGCCATCCAGACAGAAAACCTTTGGGGGATATCTACGAGACGATACGCACAATCATAACCGGTAGGCCGGAGATCGAACTCCGATTCGAACATAGGAAGGGCGATTCCATCTACTACTTCGATACAAGGGACAGGGAGAGCAATGATTAACCTGACCATCGATGGCCAGCAGATCAGTGTGGAGGAGGGGACGACTATCCTGGAGGCGTGCGAGCAGCTGGGGATACGGATTCCGACCCTATGCTACCACAAATCGCTCGCGCCGTATGGAGCATGTCGCGTCTGCCTCGTTGAGCTCGTGCAAAACGGGAGATCGAGGATCCAGGCATCCTGTGTCTATCCCGCACAGGAGGGACTCGAGGTTCGCACCAACACAGAGAGGGTCCTCAAGACGCGGCGCCTCATGCTCGAACTGTTGCTCGCGCGGTGTCCTGAGACGGAGCACATCCAGGAGATGGCGCGGGAGATGGGCATTGAGGAGACCAGGTTCCCGAAGAAGGACGATGACTGCATCCTCTGTGGACTCTGTACCCGCATCTGCCAGGAGAGAATGAACGTCGGTGCGGTCACCTTGATAAACCGTGGCCCGGACAGGAAGGTTGCGGTGCCGTTCGATAAGCACTCCCCGATCTGCATCGCCTGCGGAGCATGTACTGTCGTCTGTCCAACGAACGCCGTGGATCTCTCCGAGGTGACCGCCCGCGAAGTCAGGCCCATTACTTCGGACTACGATATGGGGCTCGCCCAGCGTTCGTCCGTGTACATCCCATTTCCCCAGGCCATCCCCAAGATCGCCGTTATCGATCCTGAGACGTGTGCTCACTTCGTCAGGGATGCGTGCAAATCGTGCGAGAACTTCTGCGAAGCGAATGCGATCGATTATGAGCAACAGGACAAGATTGAGGATGTCGAAGTGGGGGCAATTGTTCTCGCGCCCGGGTTCGAGCTATTCGACCCCGATCTCAAGAAAGAATTCGGGTATGACAGATATCTCAACGTCGTTTCGAGCCTCCAGTTCGAACGTATACTCTCAGCGAGCGGTCCGTTTCAGGGGACAGTCCTCAGACCTTCGGACGGCAAGCCTCCCAGGAAGATTGCGTTCATCCAGTGCGTCGGTTCTCGAGAGGTCGAGCATGACTACTGCTCTTCAGTCTGCTGCATGTATGCGACCAAGGAGGCGATCATCGCCAAAGAGCACGATCTGGAGCTCGAGTGCCACATCTTCTTCATCGACATGCGTGCGTTCGGCAAGGGATTCGATGAGTACTACAATCGTGCCAAGGAGCTTGGCGTGAAATACACGAGGTGCCGTCCTTCCTCGATAAAGGAGATACCTGCCTCCAGTAACCTCTTGATTAGCTACCAGCGAGATGACGGAGAGCTCGTGACGGAAGAGTTTGACATGGTCGTGCTGTCGAGCGGATTGAGGCCGCCGCGGCGCGTGAAGGAACTGGCCGACACGTTCGGGATCGAACTCGACCAGTACGGCTTCGCCGTAACCGACACGTCATCTCCTGTCGACTCCTCCAAGGAAGGGGTGTACGTCTGCGGTCCATTCTCGGAGCCGAAGGATATCCCCGAGACGGTAATGGAGGCCTCAGCCGCAGCGTCGCATGCGATGGCGCTTCTCGCTGAAGAGCGTGGTAGTCTCATTGCGCATCGGGAGTATCCCCCGGAAAAGGACGTCTGCGGGCAGGACCCGCGCATCGGGGTATTCATCTGCCACTGCGGAAAGAACATCGGGGGAGTGGCCGATGTCCCCAGTCTTGTTGGATACACTAAGGATCAGCCGGACGTGGTGCACGTAGAGGATAATCTCTACACGTGCTCGACAGATACCCAGGAGCGGATCAAGGAACTGATCAAGGAGAAGGACCTCAATCGCGTCGTGGTCATCTCCTGTACCCCGAGGACCCACGAGCCGCTCTTCCGTGAGACCGTGCGTCAGGGTGGCCTCAATCCCTATCTCTTCGAAATGGCCAACATCCGCGATCAGTGCACGTGGGTGCACATGCATGAGCCGGCTTCGGCTACCGAGAAGTCGAAGGACCTGATCCGGATGGCCCTGGCCAAGGCCCGACTGATCGAGCCTCTGGTATCCCGGTCCGTTCCCGTGAACCATGCGGCCCTGGTGATCGGCGGAGGGATGAGCGGCGTGACGGCAGCCCTCAATCTGGCCAACCAGGGATTCGAGGTCCACATCGTGGAGCGGGAGAACGAGCTGGGTGGGAATCTGCGACACATTCACTACTTGCTCGGAGGCGAAGACGTCGAGAAGATGCTAGCTCAGACGATCGAGCGGACCACGAATCACCCCAAGATAACGGTTCATATGGGGTCCAGGCTCGCGGCGTTTGAAGGCTTCTTTGGCAACTTCAAGTCGACCATCGCCAAGAACGGAACCGAGACCGAGATCGAACATGGCGTGGTCATCGTGGCGACCGGAGCGGAGGAATATAAGCCGACAGAATATCTCTATGGTCAGGACGAGAGAGTCATCACGCAGCGTGAGTTCGAAGAGCGACTGGCAGCCGCATCAGAGGCAGGATCGGATCTCGCGTCCCTGAAGTCCGTGGCGATGATTCAGTGTGTGGGATCGCGTGAACCCGATCGCCCGTACTGCAGCCGCGTCTGCTGCCAGGAGGCGATCAAGAACGCGCTGAAGATGAAGGAATTACAGCCCGATGCGGACGTCTTCATTCTGTACCGCGATATCAGGACGTACGGACTGAGGGAACAGTACTACACCGAGGCTCGCCGGATGGGCATCCGCTTCATCCGCTACCACGATGATCGGAAGCCCGAAGTGTCGCATCAGGATGGGAAGCTGCGCGTGGTAGTTCACGATGAGATGCTGAACGCGGACGTCGAGCTCAGACCGGACCTGCTGGTGCTCGCGGCGGCGATCATTCCGCGTGCGGACGCCGAAGAACTGTCGAAGATGCTCAAGGTTTCGCTGACCGGGGACAAGTTCTTCCTCGAAGCTCACATGAAGTTGAGGCCGATCGATTTCGCCACTGATGGGATATTCCTGTGTGGGCTCGCTCACTGTCCGAAGACTGTTGATGAGAGCATCTCTCAGGCTGGAGGCGCAGCATCGAGGGCGGCTACGATTCTGTCGCAGGAGGAGGTTGAACTCGAGCCGACGATATCGGAGGTTGTCGATGCGAACTGTGATGGCTGTGCCTATTGTGTCGATCCCTGTCCCTTTGAGGCGATTACGCTCATCGAATACATGAAGGAAGGTCAGATCAAGAAGACGGTCGAGGTCGCCGAGGCGAAGTGCAAGGGTTGCGGTGTCTGCCAGGCGACATGCCCGAAGAAGGGCATCTTCGTCAGGGGATTCAAACTCGACCAGCTGATGGCCATGGTCGAAGCAGCACTGGAGGTCTATTGATGGCAAACGATGAGTTCCAACCTCTCATCCTTGGCTTCCTATGCAACTGGTGCTCTTATGCGGGGGCAGATCTGGCGGGAACCTCGAGGGTCCAGTATCCGCCCAGCCTGCGCATCATCAGGGTCATGTGCTCAGGTATGATTCACCCCAATCTGGTCATAGAGGCTCTGACGAAGGGAGCGGACGGCGTCCTCATCTGCGGGTGACACCTGGGAGAATGCCATTACCTGGAAGGTAATGAGAAAGCGAAGGATAGAGCAACGGCCATCGAGCTTATGCTGGAGGACTTTGGACTCGAACCGGAACGATTCCGCCTGGAGTGGATCTCGGCGTCTGAAGGGCAGAAGTTTGCTCAGGTCGTGACAGAGATGACAGAGCAGATCAAAGAGCTCGGCCCGAGTCCGTACAAAGCATAGAGGAGGTGATCACAGGATTATGGATCTTGCGCGGGTTATCGATGGTAAGAAGTTCATGTGGGACGGCGCAACGTACGAGACCGAGGAAGAGGCGAAGAAGGTTCAGGAGGGGTATGAGAAGGACGAGTTTGAGGTGAGAAGGATCGAGGAGGAAAGGAAGCACTATCTGTTCACGAGGAGGGTGGTCACAGAGGTGGTTGTTGAGGGTCCGCCACCAATGTAGCACCGTTAGCGGAGGGTAGAGAGATGCCAGCAAAAGTGGCAGAAGAGTGGTTGAACATCTGCGGCGGATGTGAGGTGACGATTCTGGACATAGGGGAACCGTTGCTAGATCTTCTACCGCAACTGGAATTCGTCCACATGCCCGTGCTCATGGACCACAAGTATTATGGCCAGACCGGGGAGAAGACGGAGCTGGAGATCCCCGAGGCCGATGTGGGAATCATCTCGGGCGGTGTGAGAAATGAGAAAGAGAAGCACGTGACCGAAGAGATGAGGAAAAAGTGTAAGACCCTCGTTGCCCTCGGGTCATGTGCCTGCTTCGGCGGCATACCGGCGCTGGCGAACATGTGGACGCTCGAAGAGCTATACGACAAGGTCTATCGGGAGTCGAAGACGACCGATGCGGCGGACACGCCCAGCGAGAATATACCGCCATTGCTTGATCGGGTCTATGCCATCGATGAGGTCGTGAACGTCGATGCGTACATTCCGGGTTGCCCGACGGCACCGGTCCTTATTGTCAACGCGCTCACCGCGATCCTGGAGGGGAAACCGTTTGACCTGCCGGAGCGGAGTGTCTGTGATGAGTGTCCGACGAAGCGCGAAAAGAAGGCAGCAGGCGGCCAGATCAAGAGGCTGCTCGAGGATATGCAGTTCGACCAGGACGGGCCCTGGGAGAACACACGCTGCTTCATGGAGCAGGGGTACCTCTGTCTCGGTCCGGTGACGCGAGCCGGCTGCGGCCAGTCAATGGTGGGAGAGGGCGAGGAGATCGTGCCTCGGTGTGTCAAGGGGTACATGCCGTGCCGGGGTTGTTTCGGCCCCATCCGGAAGGGCGCCAATCCGATGGTCGATATGCTCGGTGCCATTTCGTCCATCGGCCTCGATCCCAAGCAGGTGGAGGATAGAAGGGCGCTGCTGAACAGGTACATCGGCGCACAGAAGCGGCTGCGGCCGCTCCCGAAGCGATAAGGAGAGAAGAAGATGGGCAAGACGATAACGATCGCACCGGTCACCAGATTGGAGGGTCACGCAAAGGTCACGATTGAGCTCGATGACGCCGGGAATGTGGCTGATGCAATGTGCCAGATTGTGGAGCTCCGGGGGTTCGAGAAGTTCTGTATCGGCCGCCCTGTCGAGGAGTTGCCCCGCATCACGACGAGCATCTGCGGCGTCTGTCCCTGGTCGCATCACCTGGCATCGGCCAAGGCGTGCGACGTGGTCTTCGGGGTGGAGCCTCCTCCTGCCGGCCGCAAGCTGCGTGAACTCTGCAACGCGATAGCATTCTGTGAAGAGCACATCCTCCACTTCTTCTTTCTGGCAGGTCCGGACTTCGTCATGGGTCCTGATGCCGACTATTCGGTGAGAAACGTCATCGGCATCGCTCAGACGAACCCGGAGATCGGGAAGAAGGTTGTCAGATCGCGTTGGCTCGGGGCGCACCTGCTCCACGTCGTCTCTGGCAAGTCGATCCATCCTGTCACCGCGGTGCCGGGGGGGTTCAGCAAGCCGCTCACACAGAAAGAGCGGGATGAGATCTTGCCGATGGCGGAGGAGATGCTCGAGTTTGCCAAGTTCGCGATCTCCTTTGCCAAAGAGAGCCTCTTCCCGAAGTATCTCGATGCGGTGAAGACAATCGGCGTCATCACTACCGGCTTCCTGGGCACCGTCACCGACGAGGGTGGGCTCAATCTATACGATGGGAAGGCGCGACTGATGAAGCCGGATGGTTCCTACGAGGAGTTTGAGTACAAGGACTATACGGACTACATCGCCGAGCACATCGAGCCGTGGACCTACCTGAAGTTTCCGTACGCCAAGAAATGGGGGAACTTCTCGATGGATCTCGACAATCCTGTCGGGATCTATCGGACGAATACGCTGGCGCGTATCAATGTCTGTGACAAGATCGACACACCGCTCGCGAATCAGGAGCTGGCGGAGTTCCGCGAGAACTTCGGCCGGCCGGCTCAGCAGACTCTCTTGTACAACTGGGCGCGCCTCATTGAGCTCCTGTACAATGCTGAGCTCGTTGTGCAGCTCCTCAACGATCCGGAGATCACCAGCAGGGAGACCAGGGTACCGGTCAAGCCTCGCGCCGCTCGAGGGGTAGGCTGCACCGAGGCGCCGCGGGGGACACTGATCCATGACTATGAGACCGACGAGAACGGTATGATCACCGACTGTAACCTGATCGTCGGCACGACTCACAACAACGGACCCATCAACATGTCGGTGAAGCAGGCAGCTACCTCCCTGATCAAAGACGGCAAGTACGATCAGGGGATCCTGAACCGTGTTGAGATGGCGATCCGTGCCTATGATCCGTGTCTTTCCTGCGCGACGCACAAGCTCGACGGGACGATTCCTGTCAAGATCGAGATCCGAAATGCCGCGGGCGAGGTGATCGACACTCTTTCGAGCTGATTGCGGCCGGAAGCTCACGCGTTGTGAGGGTTGAAATGTACGGGTCGATGGAATGGCGTGGCAAGTCCACGGTCATTCTCGGCTGCGGGAATGTACTGTTCGGCGACGACGGCTTCGGTCCGGCCGTGGCGGAGACCATCAGCGACAGCTACGAGATTCCTGACGACGTCTGCGTTCTGAGTGTGGGAAGTAGCGTGAGGGAGGTGTTATTCGACATCGCCCTCGCCGACGAGAGGCCCGGCCGGATCGTCGTCGTCGATACGGTGGATTGCGGTCGAAAGCCCGGGGAGGTCTTCCCGGTGAGCCTCGAGGACTTTCCCGAGCGGAACCTGAGTGATTTCTCGATTCACCAGATTCCGACGACGAATCTCCTCAAGGAGCTGCACGACTTCTGCCACATCGATGTCGTCGTGCTGGCCTGCCAGCCGCTGACTATTCCCGATGCGGTCGAGCCCGGGCTCTCTCCACCGGTCCAGGAGGCTGTGCGTAATGCAGGAAAGCTGATCTACGAGAGATATCTAGGGGGCGGATCGAAATGAACGAATCAACGATAGGTCTCGTCACACCGACCTCCGAGCTGGCCAGAGCATTCAAGCTCGAAAGCGGCGTCGACGTCAACTTGTGCTTCCAGTGCAACAAATGCACTGCTGGCTGCCCGACAAGCTACGCGATGGATTACACTCCCGCGCAGCTCATCCACGCCGTCCGGCTCGGACTTGACGATCTCATCCTTCATAGCAAGACGATGTGGATGTGTGCAGCATGCGAGACCTGTACGACCCGATGTCCGCAGGATGTCGACATCGCGAAAGTGATGGATGCTGCGAAGATCATCGCCCGCCGACGTGGGATACAGCCGCCTGTGCCAGGGGTTGCCTCGTTCTATAGGAGCGGACTCACCACTATCAGGCTGTTCGGGCGGATGTACGAGGTCGGGATGATGATGATGCTGAAGATGCTCACCAGGGATTTCTTCAAGGACATGGGCTTGGGCATGAAGATGATGCGAAAAGGAAAACTGAAGATGCTCCCCAGCCTCAGCCTTGGCAGAACCATCGCCACCTGGCGGCTATTTTCCCGGGTCAAGAAGAAGGAAAAGAGGGTCACGAGATGAAATACGCGTACTACCCAGGATGCTCCCTCCACTCGACAGGCACCGAGTTCGACGAATCGTTCAAGGCCGTCTGTCAAAGCCTCGGGATTGAGCTCGAAGAGGTTCCGGGATGGCTATGCTGTGGCACGTCGCCCGCTCATTCGACCTCTCGGTTACTCTCGCTTGCGATGCCGATGAAGAATCTGGTGCTTGCTGAACGCACCAAGCTGGAGGAGATGGTAGTTCCGTGTGCGGCCTGTTTCTCCCGCTTCAAGATTGCTCTATATGAGATCGGGGAGGATGAAGAACTGAGGAAAGATGTTGATGAGGTTGTCGGATCTTCGTTCCAGGGGCAGATCCACGTGATACATCCCCTGGAGATGTTTGACCGGGTGGATAGTGGGACGTTACGAAGCCATGTCAAGCGAGATTTGTCGGATCTGAAAGTGGCGTGCTACTATGGCTGTCTTCTCACCAGGCCCCCGAAGGCCGCTCAGTTCGATGTCTGTGAATACCCGGTCACTATGGATAGAGTGCTCCAGAGTGTCGGCATTCCAACAGTCGATTGGTCGTACAAGACTGAATGCTGTGGAGGCGTCTTCTCGCTCACTGAGACAGATATTGTGCTAAAGCTGGTCAACGATATCTTCAACGAGGCGAAGGCGGTCGGTGCTGACGCCATTGCCGTCGCCTGTCCACTCTGTCATGCGAATCTGGATACCCGTCTCACCGAGATCGAAGAGAAGTACGGCGTTGACTACGGCAACATGCCCACCTTCTACTTTACCCAGTTGATGGGGCTGGCGTTTGGGCTGTCCCACAAAGAATTGGCGCTGGGCAAGCATATCGTCAATCCAGAGCCGCTACTGCGAGAGCGGGTCCCCGCCTAAGACGCTTCTCCAGAGCACACAGGACGCCGGTCCGGAAGGCTCTCTTCCAGGAGTACTCATCGTGCATGAGCTGTCGGTTGCCCAATCGATTGTGGAAACGGCCGTAGAGGAAGCTCAGGCCCACGGGGCCTCGAGGGTCGTTGGGATCAACCTGCAGCTCGGACGGATGAGCGGCGTTCAGCGTGAGCCGCTCGAGTTTGGGTTTGAGATCTCCAGCAAGGGTACGGCCGCCGAGGGCGCCACGCTGAAGATAACGGAGATCCCGCTCACGATCCGGTGTAGGAGCTGTGGAGCGGAATCGGGGGTGGAGGCATGGGAGTTCATCTGTCGCGTGTGTGAATCTGGTGATGTTGAGATACTCACGGGGCGCGAGTTGGCGATAGTCTCCCTTGACGTGGAATAGGAGAGAAGACGCGAGCGACGGGGAGTGATGCATATTTGTCCGGAGGCGAAGCCGTGGAGATCAAGGTAGTACGGGACATTCTCGCCGCCAATGAGATGCTGGCGAGAGAGAACCGGGAGACGTTCGACAAGCACGGGATTTTTGTCGTCGACCTGATGTCCTCGCCGGGAGCGGGGAAGACGAGTCTTCTCGTACGCACGCTCGAGCAGCTCACTCCGCGATATCCCTGCGCCGTGGTGGAGGGCGACATCACGGGCGACGTTGATGCTCGCCGTATCGCTGAGGTCGGCGTGCCCTCTGTTCAGATCAATACAGGGGGGGCATGTCACCTCGATGCACGGATGGTGAAGGCTGCCCTTTCTTCATTATCCCTCGATGACATAAGAGTGCTGTTTATCGAAAATGTCGGCAACCTCGTCTGTCCGGCGAACTACCGGCTAGGAGAGGATATCCGCGTAACCATACTGAGCACGCCTGAGGGTGACGACAAACTCACGAAGTATCCACTCGCCTTCCGCGAGTCAGACGTCCTTGTGATCAACAAGACTGATCTCGTCGAGGGTATCGATTTCGACATCGAGCAGGCGAGGCAATCAGCGCTTACGGTCAACGCTCAACTCCAGATATTCCAAACTTCCTGCCGCACCGGCGAGGGAGTCGATCGGTGGACCGATTGGCTTGCCTCGCAGATCGAGTCGGGAAGGGAGACGTAGGCTCCCCGCGCGGGTGCCCCACTAAAGCTGCTCAGCAACAGGCTCTCCACCGCGCCTGGCATCATGCTCTCCTTTGTTGCCGTCCACCGGGCTCTCCACCGCTCCCCTTGCACGAGGCTCGCCAGAGGTCACTTCCCCCGGGCCGATTACTCCGATCAGAGCCCGCCGCCACCTCCGACGGAGCGTCAGCGTCCCGGTCCTGGCCCAAGAAAGGTCTTGACCGGCCTTTTATGGCTGCGATAGAGTTGGCGCGAGCAGGTGCTGCCGTGTCGAGAACGACTTCGAGTTTCCTGTGGCTGTCCACGCTCAGCACAGAGGGGAAAGCGTGTCAGGGGATAATTCTCCGCTCGCCGAGGCGAAGCGGAGATAGTTCCTTCTCCGGACTGGAGGCTCATAGGATCGATCTGGTGTCCGCTCCGTGGGAAGGATGTCCATGAGAGGAACGATATCGTGTCACTTCGTGTCGACAAGATAGATCTTGCCCGTCTGCGGGGACACGGTCTCTTCGCCGACTACATTGCTCATCCTGACAGGGTTCGGGACTTTCTCCCCGACGATCCCCGGGAGAGCGAGAGTTGGCGTCGGGCGATCGAGCGCGAGCAGGAGTGCCACGGCGATCGCTCGGCGCTCGCAGCCGCACTCGAGGAGTACAACCGTCGTATCGGATCTTCTCCCGAAACTCTCCGCAGCATTGCGTTGCTCGGCGATTCCCGTTCGATGGCAGTCATAACCGGACAGCAGTCGGGCGCGCTTACCGGTCCCCTGTACACTATCTACAAGGCTCTCACCGTCATATCTCTCTGCAGGTCTCTCGCCGAGGTGCACGGCATTCCCTTCGTGCCGGTCTTCTGGAATGCAAGCGAAGACCACGACTTCGCGGAGGTGAACCACTTCCATCTTGTGGATCGTGAGGGTTCGCTGCGAAGGATCGAGTATCGCCCCGAAGGGGATATCGATGCCCACTCGTCCTCTTACATACCGCTGGAGGGAGCGGCAACAGACCTTGTCGACAAGCTGTGCGCTGGCACCCCTGACACAGAATTCAAGGGTGCGTTGATCGGGCTGTTGACCGATACGCTCGCATCCTCTGGATCGTTCGGCGAGTGGTTTTCACGCATCATGGCCCGGCTTTTTGGCAAATGGGGTCTGGTCATTGTGGAGCCAGGGGAGCCGGCGCTCCGTGCTCTCATGAAGCCCATTTTCCAGAAAGAACTTGTACAGCCACTGGCCAGCGCAGACGAGCTGAGGAAGGGTGCAGAACGCCTGGAAGCATCAGGGTACCGCTCTCCAATCGCAACCGTGCCTGGCGTGACAAATATCTTCATATACGAAGATGGTCGGCGCTGCCGACTCCGGTATGCGGATAGTGGCTATCATGTCGGAGAGTCGAAGAGGAACTACTCGGCCGATGATCTGCTCGATCTGCTCGAGCGGGAGCCGCAGCGGTTCAGCGGAAACGTCGCCCTGCGCCCGGTGTTGCAGGATTGCGTCTTTCCGACGGCAGCCTATGTGGGTGGGCCCGGTGAGATCGACTACTTCGGTCAGTTGCCCGGTGTTTATCAGCATTTCGGTCTGACTCCTCCCATCATCTATCCCCGTCTGAGTCTTACCCTCATGGAAGCAAAGGTTGCGAAGGTTCTGGACAAGTACAGTCTTTCGTTCGAGCAACTGAAGCGAGGCGTGGGAGAGGTGACCATGGCTCATGCACGAGATACCCTCCCGGAGTCCGTGACTGCTGCTTTTGCCAACGCAAGGGAGGCGATCGATCTTGCATTTGGGGAGCTCGAACAGGAGGCGTCGGCGATTGACCCGAATCTCACGAAGCCGGCCGAGCAGATCAGGTCGAAAATGGGCCATCAGCTCTCTCAGTTCGAAGAAAAAGTCGTGCGTGCTCACAAGAAGACGAATGAGGTACTCATCCAACAGCTCGACAAAGCGAGTGTTCACCTCTTTCCCGAGGGGCAGTTGCAGGAGCGAGTCCTGAATGTCTTTCCGTATCTCATTCGCTACGGTCCCTCCCTGCTGCCCCAGCTCATGGAAGCCGTCGATGTCGACGAATTCGTGCACCACGTCGTGTACCTCGGGTAGGAAAGGAGGTGCTGCGCCGGGTATGGATGCCTGATCTTGAGGTGATGGGGTAGTCTCGACAGCCCTTGCTCCGCGGCACGCCCTGCGGTCAAGAAGAGTAGGCGCCGGGAAGGTACGTGGGCTGCGGCGTCTCCGGGGGCCTGGGCGTGGCGCTCGGTTGTGTGTCCGAATATCGTTGTGTGTCCGAATATCACTGAGGGTTTGATCAGAAAGGCTTCGCATGCGGATCGGGATGACCTGTTACCCAACCTATGGAGGGAGCGGGGTGGTGGCCTCTGAGCTGGGAAAGGAGCTCGCCAGGCGCGGCCATCTCGTACACTTCATCGCTTACGCCTCACCCCAGCGATTCGGGCGTTTCGAGGAGGGGATCTTCTTCCATGAAGTCGAGGTGATGAGCTATCCCCTCTTCCGGTACCCACCCTACTCGCTCGCCCTGGCAGCCAAGATGGCCGAGGTGACGCAGCTCTCTGACCTCGATCTGTTGCATGTCCACTACGCCATCCCTCATGCAGCGTGCGCGTACCTGGCGAGAAAGATGATCGAACCGCGCGGGATAAAGGTGGTCACGACTCTCCACGGTACTGACATCACGCTCGTGGGCAACGACCCTTCTTTCCACGAGATTACGAGATTCAGCATCGAGAAGAGCGACGGGGTGACGGCCGTCTCTGACTATTTGAGACGTGAGACGATTACGCAGTTTCACGTCGAGCGTGACATTGAGGTCATTCCCAACTTCGTCGATACTGTGCAATTCTCGCGCCAGGCCAGGAGATGTGAGCGCGAGATGTTTGCCTCTCCGGACGAGCGGGTGGTGATGCACATCTCGAACTTCAGGCCAGTTAAACGGATCCTCGACGTCGTCGGCATGTTTGCGCGCGTCGTGGAGCGCCTGCCAGCACGTCTTGTCATGGTTGGTGACGGACCGGAGCGGGTGCCCGCGGAGCGGAAGGCCCGGGAGCTCGGGATCGGGGATCGGGTTCGCTTTCTCGGCATGCAGGATTCGATTGAAGATCTTCTTTGCTTCGCGGATGTCTATGTACTGCCCAGCGATCAGGAGAGCTTCGGTCTCTCTGCTCTCGAGGCGATGAGCTGCGAGGTCCCGGTCATCGGTACGGATAAGGGGGGGCTTGTCGAAGTAGTCACCCATGGAGAGACGGGATATCTCGCCCCTGTCGGCGCCGTTGAGGAAATGGCGGGGTACGCTATTTCGATTCTCGAGGACACTGGAAAGAGAGATGAGATGGGGAAGAAGGCTCGGCAGCGGGCGAAGGAAGTTTTCGAGACAAAGCTTGTCGTGCCCCGATATGAAACATACTACGAACGCGTGTTGGGTGAATAGCGAGACGCTATCTCGGTGCGCAGGATAAGCGTAAAGGACGCCGCCCCGAAAAAGGGGGCGGCGTCCTCGCAGCAGGCGTCACCTGATATCAATCTTCTGTGATCGCCCTCAATGATCGAGACCGCGAGATCACGGGATCACTTCGACCACGCACCAGTCCTCGTGTATCTCGTTGTAATTCATGTCCTCGATGATGGTGCGCACCTTGTAGATGCCTAAAGGAGCGCCCATCGGGCATGTCTTGTGCCACGCGTAGTTGATCACCATCCCGGGGGCCATGTTAATCGTCCTCGGGCCCTCAACTACCCTGAGGACTCCATTGCAGTCGTACACCTCGAGCGTCCCCTTCACAGTCTGGGGGGAGGCCGTATGGTTCTTGATGCCGATCATGAGGGTGAGTACCTGGCCTCGCTGGACCGCAGTATACTTCGGATTCGGGCAGATAGTCACCTCGTACATCGACAGCTCGGTATAGAGGTCCCACTGCCAGGCCCAGTTGCCATTCCACCAGGTGACGTCCCACAGATGGTGCCCGTCCCATGTTCCATCGCGCGGGTTACCGTTGACGGCGCCAACATACAGTGAGTTGAGCAAGGCTCCGGTGGCGATGTCATACTGGTAGTAATTGTCGGTCCCGAAGTCGGATGTCCAGGTGCGCCACCCATCGGTAAGCGAGCCGATTACCGATCCGCCATCCATGAAGGAGAAGCCGATCGTATTGGTGAAGTACTGCACCTGATGCACCATACCGCCACTGAAGTCGGGTTCCCACATCCACTGGTCAGACCAGGGCGAGTTGTCCGCTTTCCAAGAGATGCCGTGCGGCCACCCGCAGACGCTGGGGACAGACGCCACCACTGCGCCAGTGGTCGGATCCACCTGGTGGACCAGTCCGCCACTATCATGGACGATGAGATACTGCCCATCCCACCCGAGGCCGTCGAGGTTAACGCCGAGATAGAGGGTCGCCACGATCATCGGGACGGTCGCATCGATCTTGTAGACGATGTTGTTACCGGTGTCGCCCACCCACAGGTACCCGGTTGCGCCGTTGGGTGCGGAGGTCATACCGTCGGACTCCCACGTGGCCGCATTGATGTTGCCGGTGATCCCCAGGCCGCCCAGGTAGATCGAGTGGATGGGCCCGTCCGCCATTGGATTACCGGGTGAGGTCGCGGGAACGAGATCACCAGTGAGCTCATCCCTACCATCTTGGTCGATATCCCGCGCCACCGCTGCTGTCACGACGAGTAAGCTCCCGAGAGCACCCACCATACATGCACGCCAGATCCACTTCATCATTCAACCCTCCCGTAACGCCGTGCATTGATTTCCGTGCTGTCCACCGATATCGTTCAAGGAAGCGTCTTGTCTCCTCACTCCTCTCGGGAGAGGAGGCGCTGCTGACAGCTCCCGGCCCCACCCCCTTTCCATCCTCGTTGGCGGTGACACCTGCTGATGTATCGATATTTTGTATCATAGGAATCGAAGCTTGTCAAGGGCTTTTCCGCGGCTCAGCACTGGTCGCCGTCTGGCAGAGCCGGTGTATCCCCTCGGAGCTCGCTCTGGCCTGGGCAGCCCCCGGGGTCCTTCGCGCAGCGTCTCTCCCTGGCGAGGGCATGGCCCGGTGCCGATCTCGCTGCCAGAATGGCTCTAGGTTCACCGTACTGCGTCCCTGTACCGCCCGGATTGGGTGGCTGCACGAGAGAGCTATGAGGATCTCGTGCACGTTCATCGAATTCGTGTGATCCCCCGAGGGGAGGGGAAGAGGTTAGTCCTTTTACTTTGACAGGTCGGCTCAAATGTGGTAGATTTCTGCATCCATTCGATGAGGAC
>LJUI01000086.1 GCA_001303705.1 candidate division TA06 bacterium SM23_40 | reverse complement strand
GGTCGCAGAGATTCTCGATCTCTCCGTGCCGGCTGTCAAGTCGCGCCTGCTGCGGGCGCGCCTCTTCCTCAGAGAGAGGCTGAGCCGTGTGCTCGCAGCATGAAGACCTCGTGGGCCGACGGCCCGGTCTTCACCGCCTGATGCATAGTGATGGCCTGACCCAGAGGAACGAACCATGCGATGTGAAGAACTGAGGATCCTCATCTCCGACTACCTCGACGGTGAACTCGACGTCGAAGTCTGCGCTGAGTTCGAGAGACATGTAGCGCACTGCGACAGGTGCCAAATCGTCATCAGAACCACCCGCCGCACCATCTCCATCTACCGTCAGAGGCCGCTCCAGCCCGTCCCGGACGAGACCGCCAGGCGCCTCAGGGAAGCCCTCCGGGCCCTGTGGGAAAAATCCCTCGATTTTTGAATCCTTTCCCCATCTCCTGCATCTAATCGAGTAGAGAGAAAGAGTAAATCACCTATGTGAAACTCTTGGCAACAATGCAACGAGAGGGGGAATTGAGAATGTTCTACCCGTTGAGTACCCGGTTCAGATGGGCGCCGACAACCAGGCGGAGGAGTGTGAGCGATGTCTTCGATCGGCTCTTCCCCACCACCCTGGAGAGCTGGTGGGATTCCCCGTTCGGCGAGCTGGAGGGTGCGTGGAGCTACCCGCTCGATCTCGTCGACAAGGGTGATCACCTCCTGCTCAAGATCGACGTCCCTGGCCTGAAGAAGGACCAGATCAACATCAGTCTCGATGAAGACGTTCTTACGATAGACAGCCAGATCGACGAGGAAAAGGAAGACAAGCCGGAGGACGAGAAGTACTACCGCAGAGAGCGCTACTGCGCATCGTTCCAGCGCCGGCTGAGACTGCCGAGCGAAGTGGACCAGGAGAAGATCTCTGCCAACCTCTCCGATGGTGTCCTCGAGATCAAGCTCCCGAAAGCGAAAGAACGGCTGCCTCGAGAGGTGCACCAGGGGTCGACTCCACAACGGGCACCTGAGGGACCGGCCTGAAGTCAAGCCACACAGGCCGTTTTGCCCTTGACATCCGAATCCTCCAGCAGTACCATCATGTCACTGACGAACATCAGGAACATCGAGTGCACAAACGGAAAGTTCGCCCGTCATCTCGGGACGAAAGCGTTGAGGAGAGTACGTACCATGCATCAGTCGACCAGATGTCTGCCAGTCATCTCTCTTTTTCTTGCCAGCATGCTCGTATTCCTGCGGGCGCCGCTCCCGGCGGAATCCCCGGCGATGTCGGCCCGAGCAGAATCCTCCGGAGAGCAACCGGCCGTGACATTCCCGGAGCTTGAGGCTTTCCACCGACAATTGCTGAGTGTCTGGTATGGACCGGTCCGCCAGGAAGACTGGCAAGCGGTGCGACATGCCCATCTGGATCTGGTCAAGGCCAAGAACAGGCTGCTTGCGGTGGAAGTACCCGAGCCTCTACGGGACCGCGCTACTGCCTATGCGGCGAAGCGAGATCTCCTCGACAAGGCCGTGGAGGAACTCGCTGTGGCCAGCATGTGGGAAGAAGATACGCAGATACCTCCCGCTATCCAGAAGGTCTACGATTCCTATTACCTGGTTGCCGAGGCGCTAGGGTTGCAGCCGATGACATTCCCCGCGGCGGTGGAGGCATTCCAGGCCGTGCTCCATCCACTCGTCCGTGATGCCCTTCCTCAGGGTGACTGTGGAGCAGTGAAGAAATCACTCCCAGTGCTTCGCGAGCGCTTCGACGCTATGCGCGGTACCGAGATGCCCGCGAGCCTCGAGGAAGAGCGTGAGCAGTTCATGGATCGCCTCGAGCAACTGGACGTCGCGCTCGTCGCACTCGAGGAGACGTGTAAGGAAGGGGAGGACGCTCATATCGAGCAGGCCTTCGATATGTTGCACGGCGCCTTCGTAGCGATCAGAGAGATGCTCCCTCCATCCGGGGAACCGGTCCGTCCTGAGTAACCGCCCCCCATATGAGGGGACTACTGTACCGGCGTCAGACACGGCAAGGACCGCGCTCCATGCCGACCGAGAGAACGGGAAGAAAGAGGGATCTGTCCAATCGTAGTGTGCGGGCCGGTCCCTCTATCCGTACAGGCACGCCACGCCGATGACCAGACAGCGCTGATACGCGCATCCCCCATCACGGAGAGTCGGATGGTCAACAGGGATCTGTCCGAACAGCCGCCAGAGCCCGGGTGCGACAGCAATGCGGTTCTCGTGCTCGAACCATACTATGGCGGATCACACAGGATGCTCATCGAGGGATTGCGCGAACATATTCCCCTCCGGTTCGAGCTGCTCACCCTGCCGCCGAGGAAGTGGAAATGGAGGATGCGTGGCGCTGCGATGACGTTCTCCGATCGGCTACTGCGGACGACCACCTGCCCCACCTTCGATACGGTCTTCTGTTCTTCGTACCTCAACCTTGCTGAATTCCTCGGACTGATCGGCGCCAGAATCGGCCGTCCGCGTACGATCGTCTATTTCCACGAGAATCAACTCACCTATCCGGTCCGGGACGAAAATGAACGCGACTACCATTTCGGCATCACGAACATCACCACCGCCCTCGCCGCCCATGTCGTCGTCTTCAATTCGGAGTACAACCGCAAATCGTTTCTCGACACCATCCCTCCGTTCCTGGGCCGCATGCCGGATCACCAGCCGGAGCAGGTGAAGGAACGCATCGAGGCGAAATCCCTCATCCTTCCCCCGCCCCTCGACCTCGCCGCGCTCGATGCCGTGACTCCTCCCGCCAAGACCGGCCCGCCCGTGATTCTCTGGAACCACAGATGGGAATACGACAAGAACCCGGATGAGTTCTTCCACGTCATCGCTCAGATCGCGACACAGGGATATCCGTTCCGGCTCTCCGTGTTGGGCCAATCCTTTAGCGAGGTCCCCCGGGCCTTCAATGCGGCGCAGCGGGATTTCTCCGACCGCATTCTGAGGTTCGGGTTCGAGGAGGATCGCACCCGCTATCTCGAGGCCCTGCGAGAGGCGGACATCGTCGTCTCGACCGCACATCACGAGTACTTCGGGATCGCCCTTCTCGAGGCGACCTATGCCGGATGCTACCCGATCGTGCCGGACAGGCTCGTCTACCGCGAGATCTTTCCCGAACGGCTTCGCTACCGGACAACTGCGCAACTGCGCGATCGCCTCATCTCAGCCATCTGTTCGATCGAGAACGTCCGCAGCAACGACCACAGAAGGATCGCGGCGCGGTTCGGGTGGGATCGGCTGCGATCTCAGTATGCAGATCTATTCTGTCCTGAGGCATAGCGCCGATAGATGAGACCTGCACACGATACCGCCGGGGCGGATCGGCGCCGCGAGAGACCCTCGATGAGCCAACCTACTATTGTTCTCTGCAATAGGCCGACCATCGAAATCGCGCTGCCGCCGGTGTACACGCCGTACCGGAATCCAAGCCTCGGCAGGTTTGTCCGCGCCCACGGAACGAGAGGTAAGAATAGGACGGCCCCCGGGGCCCGGGCGCGAGGGCGGGCGCTCGATGGCTCGCTCCCGGCTGCAGAGATCGTGGCCGGCAAGAACACCCCGATCTACCGGCTCCACTCGTATCATACGAAGGTACCGCCACAGGGCATAGCTCCGTTCATCGCACGCTACTCCCGGCCGGGTGAGATCGTCCTCGATCCATTCTGCGGGTCCGGCATGACCGGTCTCGCCGCGCTGGGCCAGAAACGCAGAGCCATCCTCTGTGATCTTTCGCCGGCCGCCACGTTCATGTCCCTCAATTACTGCTACCGCACCTCCCCCGATCGCCTTCGACAGGCGGCGGATCGGATCACAGAACGCCTGCGCGACGAAGCAGAATGGTACTATGAGACACGCTGTCAATGCGGCCGGAGCGCGCGGGTGGAGTACTACATCTGGAGCGAGCGGTTTCGCTGTCGGGAGTGTCGGACCATCTTTCGCTTCTCCGAGGGCGGCATCGACCGGCAGGGACGGGCAAGACAGCGGCTCTCCTGTCCGCGATGCGGGACTGCGGTCGGGAAGCAGGCAGCCCGCCGCGTCGACTTCGTGCCGGTGGCGAAGTCGCTCGTCTGCTCGCGATGCGGCCGACTCGAGGCGAGCGTGAGCCGATTCGACCAGACGCGACTGCGCGAGATAAACCTGCGAGATCAGGAAGGCACGATCTGGTACCCCACCGACCGGATGATGCACGCCCATGCCTCAGAAGCCCAGTGGGGAGAGCTATGGCGGAAGGGGTATCATTATTCCATCAGTCATGTACACGACTTCTTCACTCCACGTGCACGCCTGATGCTGGGCCTGGTCTGGCGGGAGATCTGCGAGTACGAGGACGAATCCCTGCGCCGTCCTCTCGCTCAGTCGTTCCTCGATATCGTACGCCTCGTATCGCGTCTTCGCGCCCCCACCCAGGGACGACCCACGCACACGCTCTATGTACCGAGCCTGAACAAGGAGGCAAACGTCCTCTCGACCTTCGCGAGAAAGACCGCCGCCGCCGCGAAACTCCCGCCCTCGTCCATAAGCCAAGCCCTCGATCACCATCTCTGCATCTCCACGCAATCGGCGACCGACCTGGGCGAGCTCCCCGACGAGTCGATCGACTACGTCTTCACCGACCCGCCGTTCGGCGCCAACCTTGTCTATTCGGAACTCAATTTCCTGGAGGAGTCATGGATCGGTCTATTCATGAACCAGGATGATGAGGTGATCATCGCCCCTGCCCACTCCAAAGATGTGACGTGGTATAGAGGAATGATGCAGAATGCGCTCGCCGAGATCCACCGCGTGCTGAAGCCGGGGCGCGTCATGACTCTCATCTTCCATAACTCCTCGGCGCGCGTATGGCAGGCTATCCAGTACGCTCTCGGCGAGGTAGGATTCTACGCCGAGGCGATCGCCACCTTCGACAAGAAGCACCGATCGTTCAAGCAAGTCACGGCGCCGAACGCCGTGGGCTACGATGTCGTCGTCAACTGCCGGAAGGATCGGTCCCCCCTGCATCGGCGAGCCGCACGCCGTGCAGGAAGAGCCGTGCCTGCCGAGCAGCACACGCTCACACCGGCAGATGAGCAGATCGTTATTCGCTTCCTCAGCACGTTGCCTGACGTGATACATTCTGGGAGTGACGACATGCGGAATGAGCGACGGCTGTACTCGAAGATGGTGGCCTATTGCATCGAGACGGGCTATCGCGTCGCCATCGACTTCCGGGAATTCCGCAAGCTCCTGGCGAAACACTTCACTGACGAGGATTGAGCGCGGCACTCAGTTGGAGCCGCAGGAGGAAATCTACAACGGATCAGTCGAAGAGTCCTCGGCCGGCCGCTCGAACCGGAAACCGATACTGGACCACCGATTCCGGCCCGGCCTGGAGTCCTCCCGAACCCGAGGTGGTTTCGCGGAACGCAGCCATATATGTTACGGGGAGGAAGACATTCATGGATTGGAAAGTCATCGCTACCACCTTTGCCGCCATCTTTCTCGCGGAGCTCGGGGACAAGACCCAGCTCGCCATCCTCAGTTTGGCAGCAACCCAGCGATCGCGCCTCGCGGTCTTCATCGGAGCGGGTCTGGCCCTGGTCGGCACCACCCTCCTGGCAGTACTTCTCGGGACGACGCTTGCACGCGTCGTCCCCCTGGAATACATCCGGATCGGTGCCGGCGTGCTGCTGATGCTGTTGGGCGTGCTCTTCATCGTTGGCGGGCTCTGAGATTCGCTACTCAGAGTCGAGATGCCCCGGGTGAGGCACAGACAGGGCTGCGGCTGCCTTATGGGGCGACTTCGCTGACGCGAGGGAGTACCTTGTATTGAGAATACCTGGTGCAGGGATACCGGAGGAGGGTGCCGAGACGAGAGATGCAACCTGTGCTCACGTTATGAGACTGTCGAGGATGGCCAGGTAGTCCGCCAGCAACCGTGTGATAAGAAAGTGCTTCTCGACGATCTTTTTCCCCTTCCTACCCATCTCCTTTGCCAGAGAAGGATCCTTAAGCAGTGTGATGATCCTGTCGGCAAAACCATCTGTGTCGAGGGGATCAACGAGAAAGCCGTTCTCGCCATCCCGTATCTGCAGGGGGATGCCCCCGATATTGGAGGCGACGACGGGCGTCTCCTTCCACAGTGCCTCCGTTACTGTAAGTCCGAATCCCTCTCTTAGCGATTTCTGAACGATGACTGCTGAACTCCTCTGTAGTACGTTGACGAGAATATTATTCTCGCTCGTTATCAGTATGACGTCACCACTCTCCAGCAGACCTTTTGCTTTGGACGTCACCTTCTCATAGATCTCCCATCCCTCCGGGTCATCCACGGACATGCTCCCGCAGAGCACCAACCGCGCATCCACCTTCTTCCTCACAAGATTGAACACCCGGATGACACCGTCCGGATCCTTCCACACATCGAATCTCGATATCTGAGTAACGAGCGGTTTGTCTGTAGGTATACCGAACTTGCCGAGATACTTAGTGATATCCTTCTCGGACAGTTCCTTGTTCTTGACCGAGACGGGATCGATCGCAGGATAGATCACCCTCCGCTCGACCGGCAGATACTGGCTTATGTACCTCTCATTCGAGGAAAGGATCATGTCATATCTGAATATGAAGCCCTTCAGGAATTCCCACAGTTTCTCATTCGGATCTGACAGATCTATGTGTGCCCGCCACACCCATGGCTGTCTCTTCGGATAGCACTCGATGAGCGGCAGCGGCTGAGGATCATGGATGATGACACAATCGTGGTCAATATGTGTATATATCGAGAAGTTCCTGTTGACCTGCCGGTACAGTTCCTTCTTCATCTTGGTCAGGTTTACCTTGCTTCCCTGGAGCGCGTTGTGGAACTTCTTTGTTATGTCGAAGAAATCGGGCGTCCCGTGCAGTATCCTCCACCCCGTGGCGATCCCTATGTCATTCATCAGAGGCACCAGCGACGAGAGCATCTCCGCAACACCGCCACCCTGGGAGGTAGAGTTGATGTGGATGATATGTTTGCCGTACAGCCTCCTCGCTTTTCTGTACAGCGAAGTGATGAATTCGTCCCCTACGATCTCTCTGTAGGCCTCAAGTGTGGGCACAATAGCACCTCCTCAGACACCATCCCGTGGAGCGCCCGTCACCGGTTCTATGGCGGACTCGGAGCGGCGCTGGATTCGTCCCTATCATCTATACCCCCCTGGGGACGAGACCAATCCCTCTGCTCCAACATAACATGCCTCCGCTCGATTTTCAACCGCCAGCCATCCCCCTCCCGGGCCTCCCGCCGTCCCGATGCCCACCGCCCTGTCTCTGCCCATACCCCCGGGAAAGGAAATGGTGCGTACGGCCGCCGTCGCCACCTCACTGACGCGCGCGGGGTCCCTGTGCCGGCACCTCGAAGATGTGCGCACGTTTCAGGTCCAGATCGACCTCGATCGTGTCCCCCTGTTTCAATTCTCCTCCGCTTGTCATCGCCGTCAGTCTACTGTCATCGATTTCCAGATGCAGAATGGTCTCCCTGCCCAGGGGTTCGACAGCGCGTACCCTCCCCTTAAGACGTTGTCCCGACAGACGTCGATCGAGTCGATCGAGATGTATGTGTTCGGGACGGATACCGAGCAGGCAGACGTTCCTCGACAGCCGCCGCAGTTCCTCGCTCTTCTCATCCGGCATCCTCAGCTTCTGATCGCCGACAACCACGAAGAAGACACCGTTCTCTTCGGCGAACGCGGTTTCGAGCAGATTGATGGCGGGCGAACCGATGAACGTGGCGACGAACGGATTCGCCGGCTTATTGTACAATTCATCGGGCGTGCCCACCTGTTCGATCCGGCCCTGCCGCACTACCGCAATTCTATCAGCAAGGCTCATCGCCTCTACCTGGTCGTGCGTCACATAGACGGTTGTGATGCCGAGCCTGCGCTGCAGATTCTTCAGCTCTCCTCTCATCGCGAGGCGGAGCCGGGCATCGAGATTTGAGAGCGGCTCGTCGAGGAGGAATACTTTCGGGTGGCGGACGATCGCCCGCGCAATGGCCACCCTCTGACGCTGGCCGCCGCTCAGTTCCGCCGGCCGTGCGCGCAGCAGGTCCGAAATCTCCAGCATGGCCGCAACCTCTCCGACTGTCTCCTCTACCCCGGTCGCCCCCTGTTTCCCGATTCGCAGAGGAAACGCTATGTTTTCGAACACACTCAAGTGCGGGTACAGGGCGTAGCTCTGGAATACCATGGCGACGTTACGTTCCTTGGGACTGAGAAAGACCTTTCGCCGACCCGAGGCCACTATGACGTCGTCGAACCGTATCTCGCCGGTGGTAGGCCTCTCCAGTCCTGCGATCAGATTCAGGATCGTGGACTTGCCGCAGCCGCTCGGGCCGAGCAGTACGAAAAGCTCTCTGTCATGTATCACGAGACTCACGTCATCCACCGCGAGTATGTCCCCTCGCAAGGACGAGAACATCTTGGTGAGACCGGCGAGTGTCAGGATCATCCCTTTACCGCACCTCTCGTCAGACCCTGGATTATGTGGCGCTGGAACGCGACCGCCAATATGAGGAGCGGAACGATCGAAACGATCGAGGCCGCCATAATATTGCCCCAGGGGATCTCTCCGTGTAGACCCTGGAACAGGGCAATGCCAACAGGCACTGTACGGGCACGATGATCTGTCGTGAAAAGAAGCGCGAACATGAACTCATTGAACGCGAATATGAACGAGAGCAGAGCCGTCGACAGGATCCCGGGCAGCGCGACAGGCGCTATCACCTTCCTGAGTATCTGCCAGCGCGTACACCCATCGATCAGCGCCGCCTTGTCGAGTTCACGGGGTAGCTGAGCGAAGTAGCTCACGAGGATCCAGACCGACAGGGGAAGTACCCAGGCAACATACGGAAAGATGAGAGCACCATAGGTGTTTATCCAGCCGAGCCACGTCATGAGCTTGAACAGAAATCCGATGAGGCTGATCTGAGGAAACATAGTGACACAGAGGATGAGGAACAGAATGAGGACTCTGCCCGGCAGCTCGAGCCGGGTCAAGGAGTAGGCTGCCAGGGCCGCTATCAACGTGCTCACTGCCGCACTCACTGCCGAGACAGCGAGGCTGTTGCGCAGGTAATCGATGAAGTGAAGAGAGGGCGTGGTGATGATGGCACGGTAGTGTCCAAACGTAGCATTGAAGGCCGTCTGCCCCGACAGGAACTCCGGGCTCCCGCTCAGACTGATGACGGCCATGAAGACGAACGGCGCCAGACAGAAGACGATGAGGAAACCCGACGTGGCCAGCGTGAGTAGTCTCTGCATTCTCTCTTCGTTCATGTCAGTTCTGTACTCCAGCGGCTCAGCCGAACATAGATGAGGGCCAGCACGAGCGCGATCACAAAGAGTGTAACCGAAATGCTCGAGCCATAGCCGAAGTCTCCCACGAGGAAGTACCTGTACCCGTACAGGGAAAGGGATGTAGTAGCGCCTCCCGGCCCCCCGTGAGTCAGCACGTAGATGAGATCGAAGATCCTCAGTGCATCAATGGTCCGGAAGAGCAGCGCAACGATGATCGTCGGCTTCAGCAGCGGCACTGTGATACGGTAGAATCTATACAAGAAATTCGCACCATCAACCTTGGCCTGGCGGTACAGCTCCGATGGTATCACCGAAAGTCCGGCGAGCAAGATGATCGCGATGAACGGCGTCGTCTTCCAGGCGTCGGAGAGTACTACTGATGCGAAGGCGCCGGCGCTCGAACCGAGCCAGTTGATCGGTTCGTCGGACAGGCCGAACCGCGCCAGGAGAAAGTTCGCCAACCCGTAGTTGTAATTGTATATCAGTTCCCATGTCCGTCCAGATATCGCCGCCGGTATGGCCCAGGGGATGAGAACACAGCATCTCAACAGGCCCCTTAGCGGGACGGACTGATTGAGAAGGAGCGCGAACGAGAGCCCCAGCAGCATTTCGAGCGGGACCGAGACCGCGACAAACAGAAGGGTGAATCGAAGAGCCCGCCAGAAATCAGCATCACCGATCAGGCGGCGGTAGTTCTGGAACAGTATGAACTTTCTTTCCAGAAATGTGACATCCTGGTAAACGCTGGTGACAAATGTCCCCACCACGGGCAGAAGGACAAAGCACCCGAGAAAGACGATGAGAGGGAGCATGAAGCTGTACCCCTCTCTCAACTCACTGAGTGTGTGGCCCCTCATCTCGGCTGCCCCTCTCCTTACCGGCCATCGGCACTGATACCAGCATCAGTCCTGCCCGTATCTCTCGACCACCTCCGCCAGCTCGCGTTCCGCCTCGGCGAGTGCCGCTTCAGGCGTCGTCTCGCCCGCGAGGGCGGCATTCACGTACCGCTGGATCACGTCCGAAATCTGCGTGTAGTATGGCAGGTTCGGCCGGGGCCGCGCCCCCTCGAATACCTCGCGCAGATCCGCCAGGTGCGGCAATTCCTGGAGGACTTCATCGTCGAGGTACACGTCCCGGCGGCCCGGATTCCAGCCCAGCGTCAGGGCGAGCCTCTTCTGGGTGCGATAGGAAACAATGAACGCGAGGAGCTCAAGGCTCTGCTGCTTCGCCTCAGAGTATCTGGATACCCCCACATGCCAACCGCCCAGTGTCGACGCGCTCCTGCCCGACGGGAAGTGAGGCAGGGGTGCGATGCCCACCCTGCCCTTCACCCTCGAATCGTCTTGCTGGTGGAGTGCCCATGCGTAGGGCCAGTTGCGCTCGAAGAGTGCATTGCCGAGCTGGAACGAGGCACGAACCTCTTCCTCCTTCATTTCGGTGTATGTGTTCGGAGGAGATATCCTGTGCCGATGGATCAGGTCGTACATGAACCGGACTGCTTCCCTATTCTCAGCCGAAAGTAACCGGATCCGGCCGTCCGCTTGCCCGATTCCACCGCCGTTCGACCCGGCGAACTCGAGGAAATTGCATACGAGCCCTTCATACTGAGCGCCCTGCCAGACGAAGCCGTAGAAGCCGGGGTTCTCTGCTCTCTCGCCCTCCTGTATAGTGCGGGAGCATTCAACGAGTTCCTCCCATGTCCGCGGCGGCCCTCTATAGCCGTACCGCGTCAACAGATCGCTCCTGTAGTAGAGAAGTCCTCCGTCTACATATACCGGGAGTGCTACCAGGTTCCCTTCGTATCGATCTGCCAGGTTGACCACGTCAGTAAAGAAGACATCCAGATCGATCTTCTCCTGTGAAAGCAATCGATCGAGTGGCTCTAACCAGTCAGATGCTGCGAACTGCGCCAGCCAGGCTACATCCATGAAGAAGACATCCGGATCGCTCTTTCGCGCATTGAGAGGGATGACGAGTCCTTGTCGCCTGAGATCTGGGTCGGTCGGCTGTCTCAGGAGATCCACCGTTATGCCAGACTCCTCCT
>LJUI01000085.1 GCA_001303705.1 candidate division TA06 bacterium SM23_40 | reverse complement strand
CGGTCTTGCGCGGGTGAGTCGGCGTGTCTTTGGACGGGACTTCTCCACGGTACTTCTTCACTGTAGTAATCAGGCGATGGCGTGATGTCGCAGACAGGACGGCCGAGCTGGTATGTACGGTACTATGACGACATTGCGAGCCGACGCTACGATCTTCTCGCGAAGTTGTGGTTTATTCCGCAGGGCGGGCAGGGAAGGGCTCGGAGGGCTCTGGTCGACGTGATCGAACTGAAGCGAGGGGACAGGATCCTCGACATGTGCTGCGGCACGGGCGGTGCGACGTTTGTGATCGCCGAGAAGCTGGGAGAGAAGTCGAAGATTACGGGCATCGACCTCTCAGGCGGGCAGATACGCGTGGCGAACGGGAAGAACTCTCACCCGAATGTCGACTTCATGGTGATGGATGCTTCGAAGACAGACTTCCGTGACGGAGAGTTCGACAGGGTCGTGATCCCTCATGCCCTTCATGAGATGTGGAGAGACGGGCGGCTGGCCGTGCTGAGAGAGGCGCGGCGGATTCTCCGTGATGGAGGGTCAGTGGCCGTGCTGGAGCTGGACCGGCCTCCGGGCCGCCTCATGCGTCTCTTTGTCGCGCTCTGGTGGTTCTACTGGCTTCCGTTCAATTTCGAGACGCCGACGCGGCGCGACATGGTGCGATACGGGGTCGCCGATGAGGTGAGGGAGGCGGGCTTCCGCGATGTCACGAAGGTCTCGCTATTCCGTGGTGCGCTGCAGGCGGTCCAGGGATGCAAGGAGGCATCTATACGAGGGGGTGTACCATGAAGCGAGTTCTCGTCGCTTTGCTCGCGCTCGTGGCGGTGGCCCTCCTCTCCGGCTGCGAGGACGAAGGAGAGCCGACCAGACCGGGTGCGGGAAGATCGATCGAGGGACAGGTCTGGATAGAGCAGGTGCTGACCGACTCACTGGGCAATAATCTGGGGAGTGCCGAGTCACCACTCGATGGCGTCGCCGTCCTGCTGATGCAGGGCGGCAGTGCGGTAGATTCGACCCACACGGACGGGGCGGAGTACGAGTTTCATAACGTGGACATCGGGACCTATGTCGTGATGGTGAGGGTAACCGACGAGGTCTTTCTCGCTAGCGACTCGCTGGAGGTGGCGTCTGAAGGCGATGTCACGTGTGATACGCTCAGGTTGGCCGCCTGCGTTAACCAGACACTCGGCCTGACCGTTGCCCTTCCATATCCGAATCCGTTCGAGACAGCCATCACAATCGCAATCCTGACATTCCAGGAAATGCGCCTCGAGGTTGAGGTGTTCAACGTCGGCGGCCAGTTGGTGCGCACGATTGTCGACACATGGTGGCCGGCAGGGCTCAATCCGGTTACGTGGGACGGCAAGGACAGCGTGGGAAACCTGTCTCCCGCGGGCATCTATTTCGTGGTCGTGCGAGGCAACGCCGGCGAATACTTCTCGTACGCGAGCTGTACGAGGGAGTGATTTGAGCGAGGGAGGGTGATTCGGGCGATCGGAGAGTGAGCTCGAGTTGGGAGTCTGGCAAATGATCGGCGCTTCCGGGGAGTGGTTTGGGCGTGGGAGCGTGTCGGCGTGGGGGTCGATTTGGCCTGATGGGACTGATCTTGGCGTCGGGACATGAGAGTAGTGCACGGGCACGGCGCTTCGACCGCGCGTGGTGGTAGAACACGAGATCGGACTGCGATGTCCGGGGGAGCCTCGGAGTGCGGTAGAGGTGCGGCGCGCCGCGGAGACGCGATGAAACCGGGAGGCGCTGTATGACATCGGGCACAGGTACACCATGACATCGGGTACAGGCACACGATGATATCGGGCGAAGGCACATGATGACATCGGGCACAGGCCCGTTCGAACGGATCGTGCGTCCCATTCACTGGCGGTACCTCGGTCTCTTGGCGAGGTGTAGCAATATCCCCGCACGTCACTATGTCAGGTGGAGACTGGCATCGATCTGGGCGACTGGCATGAAACCGGGCGACCGCATCCTCGAGATGTGCTGCGGGAGGGGCGAGACCACTCGCGTCATTGCAGAAGTGGTCGGGAGTCGTTCGAAAGTCGATGCCATCGACACGTGGCCTGAGGCGATCGAGATCGCCAGGCGGCAAAGCCGGCTTCCATACATCGAGTTCCTTGTGAGGGATGCGTCAGATACCGGGTTCCGTTCCGGTACGTTCGATATAGTTGTGATTCCCCACGCCCTCCATAACATGGAGCGGGACAGGTGGATGACTGTGCTCCGGGAGGCCCGGCGCGTGCTGAGGGAGGGAGGGTCGGTCGCCATCGTGGAAGTGGACTGGCCCCGCAGTCCACTGACACGTTTGTACCTCTGCTTGTGGTGGTGGTACTGGCTGCCGTGGCGGTTCCAGCTGCGGACGCGGAGGGATTTTCTGAGGCGCGGGGTCGCAGTAGAGGTGAGGGAGGCGGGTTTCAGGAACGTCACCGAGAGGCGTCTGTACAGCGGTGCGGTCCTGGTGGTGAAGGCAGAGAAGTTGACGGCTGGGGCGGTATGAGGTACCATCTCTGCGCTGCGTCACACAGGCCGGTCGTCGTGTCACGCAGGCTGGTCGTCGCGTTACGCAGACTGTTTGCTGCGTCACACAGGCCGGTCGTCGCGTTATGCAGACCGGTCGTTGCGTCGCATAGACTATTCGCAGTGTCACACAGACTGTTCGCTGTGTCACGCAGGCTGTTCGTGGCGTCATATAGACCGCGCGGGCCACGGTGCGTGTGGTCCATTTTTTTTGGGCATCTGCGGAACCTGGCGATCGCTCCGGTTGTTTCCCACAATGTCGACAATGTCGGGCTGTGGTGAGGCCAAGAACGAGAGCGTGGGGTAGGTGATAGCGGAGCGGGCCTCGTCACAGCCCGACTCCCTACGATCCCTGGATCCCTGGCTCACAAACGGCAGAGGAGGGGAGATGCAAGGCAATCAAAATCTTCAGGTCCGACTACTGGCGAAGACACTCACTACAGTTGTACCGTTCCTGTTACTGGCAGCGCCTCTCTGGGCACAGGGAGCTGGTGCCAGGAGGCCGCCCGGGTTCTTGGAGATCTGGCTCCTGCCGCGCGTGTGGGTCGGCGCCATCTTCTGCCTGATCGGGCTCGTGCTCCTGATGCGGTCATCGGTAACGCGGAACCTGCGGCTGGCGATGCTCGTCGTCATTTTCTTCGTCTTCGGGATCGTTTCGATATTGCCGTTGGGGCAGTTTGCCAGAGGAATGAGCGTACATCCCAGTCCGATCTGCACCATGACGAGACCATTTCAGTTCATGAACGCGGGGCGTGCTGTGCCGGTCGTCTTCATCTCGATAGCGGTATCGGTCGCCCTGCTCACCATAGTGGGGAACAAACTCTTCTGCGGCTGGGCTTGCCCGATCGGCGCGATTCAGGAGGCATTTCACAGGATTCCGGTATCGAAGAGGTTGAAGGTGAAACTCCCCTTCTGGATCACCAATTCGATTCGTGTCATTCTCTTCGTTGTCTTCCTGGTAGTCGTCTTCTCCCTGGGGACAAGCATATACGACTACTTCAATCCGTTTCATTTCTTCCACTGGAGCTTCGAGCTGTTGCCAGTAGCTGCGTTGCTGGTGGCACTGGTGGCGGGGGTATTCATCTTCAGGCCGTTCTGTTATCTTGTCTGTCCGCTCGGCCTCTTCACGTGGGTTCTCGAGCATCTGTCGTTGGTGAGGGTGAAGGTCAAGAAGGACGCGTGTACCGAATGCAACGTATGCATCAAGAAGAGCCCCTGTCCCGCGGTCCCGGCGATTCTGGAGGGCAGGAGGTCGCGGCCCGACTGTCATGCGTGTGGCCGGTGCATCGAGGTGTGCCCTGAGGATGCGCTGCACTTCAGGGTGTAGAGCGGGAGGCGGTGGTTCGGAGCTTAGAGCGTACAGTCGGTGCTGAGAGTCTGACTGGTGAGAGTCTGAGATGCGGAGCCCGGGGTCGGCGGTGATAGCCTGAGATGTGGAGTCCGGGGTCGGCGGTGATAGCTCGAGATTCGGAGCGCGGCGTGGTGCCAGTAGTCCGGGATATGAGGGAGTTCGGAATATGAGGGGATGTGGGGATAGTAAAGAGTGGTCGGCGTGAGACAAGTGGGAGGCAATGGAGACCTCGAGGAGGGTAATCGAGAGGGAGACGATGCCGCAGAGTCTGAAATCGAAGAAGACATGGCGAGAGAAACTAGAACATCAACCGGAGGGGCTGCCGAAGGTGGTTGACGGTCCTCCGGCGTGGGACAAGCGGTTCGGCGGGAGGAGAGTGCTCGTGCCGACACCGTCCCTTGTCGACGGACTCACCCGCAAGGTCCACAAGCGGAAGCTCACGACAGTGCAAGAGATCAGAGATCGTCTGGCGCGGGATTTCAAGGCAGATTCGACCTGCCCGCTCACCACCGGTATCTGCATCCGGATCGCTGCCGAGACCGCCGAAGAGGATCTGAGGATCGGGAAGAAGCGGGTGACGCCGTACTGGCGAGTCCTCAAATCAGACGGCAGCCTCAATCCCAAGTTCCCCGGAGGCGTGAGAGGGCAGGCGGCGCGCCTGCGCGAGGAAGGACACACCATCCTGCCGCGCAAAGGCAAGACCCCCCCGCGCATCAAGAACTTCGAACGACACCTCCAACAACTATAACCTCTGGGGACGCGAACCTCCGGGGACGTTGGTAGGTTCTGTAGGTTACCGACAACCGTCCCGCTCTCAGAGTTCCCGATAGCCAGGTTCTCGATGCGTTCTCAACAGGGCGGCCTACCCACCCCGTTTCGGAACGGGTTTTGATGTGGGGCCGCCCCTTGCCTGGAACCGAATAACCTTCATTACCAGGGTACGTCCCCGGAAGCGCGTCCTTAACCTTCTGAACCTACCAACGTCCCCGACGGGGTGTCCCTTATAGCCTTCTGAACCTACCAACGTCCCCGATGGGTGGATCCCCGACGGGGGTGTTCCCAGAGTGATTGTTTGCCACTTGACCGAGCGTGCCAGCCAGTGTAAGATGTGGTTGGCACGCTAAGTGTGTCTGCCGTTCTGTTTTACGAGTGATCGGAGTGCGTTCTAAATCGCTAGGGACTAAATCGCCAGGGATGGGCGGATCTTCTCGCGGGCGTGGGGCCCGGGGAGGAGGCCGGAGGCAGGGATATGGACAGCAAGAAGCCGGGCGAAATCATAACCGACATCCCCGCGCGGACGCTGATCGGGGGCTTGCGCGCGCTCTCCAATAAGATACTGCACAGCGCGGGCCGAGGCGACCCGAACGTCGAGTTTCTCCGCGAAGTGTCGGCAATGCTCATCGATTTCTTCGGGTGCGATGAGATCGAGCTGTGGCTGAAGGCTGGCGGCGAACCTCCTCGGTACGAGGTGATGCGTCGGAGCGGGGACGAGTTCAGTTTCGAGATCATCCCGTCGGTTCAGGACGATGACAGCGCTGCGATTGCCGACACCACCGCCGACTCGGGCTTGGAACGGCTCTGCCGGTCGGTCATCCAGGCGGCGGTCGACGCATCTCTCCCCTTCTTCACGAAGCAGGGAAGCTTCTGGATCGGCGACGCCAAGAACCCCGCGCTCTTCAGTTCTGTGGCGGAGGTACCCGCTAGTCTCCGGCGGCTGAACCTCAAAACAGAGTTCAGCTCGCTCGCCATCATTCCGCTCCTGGTTGGCGAGGAGATAATCGGTGCCCTGCAGCTGAAGAGCAGTCAGCAATACTTCTTCACGGAGTATGAGCTAGCGTTTTATGAGGGGTTCGCCCAGACGCTCGGTGTGACGCTTCTCAACCACCGCACAAGGGCCGCGCTGCGCGAGCGCGTGAAGGAGCTCACGTGTCTTTATGGTATCGCCCGTGTAGCGGAGCGTCCGGAGAGATCGCTCGACGAGATCCTTCTGAGTATCGCCGAACTTCTGCCGCCTGCCTGGCAATATCCCGAGGTCACCCAGGGAAGGATCATGCTGGATGGGCAGTCCTACGCGACGTCAGGATTCCGCGATGGTCCTCATAAGCAGACTGCCGAGATCCTTGTTGGCGGGGAGCCACGGGGCATTGTTGAAGTCGTGTACACTGAGGAGAAGCCAAAGCTGGACGAGGGGCCCTTTCTCCGGGAGGAGCGCAACTTGATCCAGACCGTGGCGAGAGAGGTTGCGCTCATCATTGAACGGCGGCAGACTGAGGAAGAAAAGGCGCGGCTCCAGGAACAGCTCCGGCATGCTGATCGTCTGGCGACGATCGGGCAGCTTGCAGCGGGCGTGGCGCATGAACTGAATGAGCCTCTGGGAAGCATTCTCGGGTTCGCGCAGCTCACCAAGAAGTCTCGGGATCTCCCTCGGCAAGCGGCAGATGATATCGAACGAATAGAGAAGGCTTCGCTCCACGCCCGGGAGGTCGTGAGGAAACTCATGCTCTTCTCGCGGCAGATGCCGCCGCAGAAGAGCAAGGTCAATGTCAACAGGATCGTCGAAGAAGGGCTCTACTTTCTCGAGTCGCGGTGCGCCAAGGAGGGGATAGACGTAGTGCGCTTGCTGGCGCCGGACCTGCCCGACATCACGGCTGATCGATCGCAGCTTCATCAGGTTCTGGTCAATCTGGTCGTGAACGCGATTCAGGCGATGCCGGGCGGGGGCACGCTGAGAGTGACAACGCGAGCCGAGGGGGAGGACCATGTGGCCATCACCGTTGAGGACACGGGCGCTGGCATGAGCGAAGATGTGGTGAAGCAGATCTTCGTCCCCTTCTTCACGACAAAAGATGTGACTGAGGGAACAGGCCTCGGGCTCCCTGTGGTTCATGGAATCGTCACTTCGCACGGTGGTTCGATCAACGTGGAGAGCGAGGTTGGCCGCGGGACGCGGTTCGAGATTCGGCTCCCTGTGGCCGGGCCGCAGGACGAGCAGAAGAACGGCTGAGGAAGAGTAACTGCTATGGATCCTTCTGAGAAGAAAGAGCGCATTCTGGTGGTCGACGATGCTCCGGATACTCTGGAACTCCTCCGGAGAAACCTCACCTCGAAGGGGTATCGGGTCTTGACGACGACGGGCGTGGCAGATGCTATCGGGGTTCTCGACTCGACGTCCGTTGATCTTGTCATCACCGATCTCAAGATGCCGGGCGCGAGCGGCCTCGATCTCGTGAGACATGTCCGGGAGAACCTCAAAGAGACCGAAGTGATGATGATAACGGGGTACCCCTCTGTCGAGGGGGCGGTCGAGGCGGTCAAGACGGGTGCTGAGGCGTATCTCGTGAAGCCGTTCACCGACGAGGAGCTCTTCTCGGCCGTAGAGGAGGCGCTCGACAAGCTCCGCGTGCGCACTGCTGCCCGTGCCAGATCGCATCGGACGCCGCAGACCCCCGGGGGCATTATCGGCGATTCCGAGGCGATGCACGGAGTCTATGGTGCAATCGGCAAGGCCGCATCCACCTCGGCTACCGTCTTGATCACGGGTGAGAGCGGCACCGGAAAGGAGCTCGTGGCCCGTGCTATCCACTACAGCAGCCCGCGGGCATCAGCACCGTTCGTGCCGGTGAACTGCGGCGGCATACCTGAGCAGCTCCTCGAGAGCGAGCTCTTCGGTTACGTCAAGGGGGCGTTCACCGGCGCCACGGAGACGAGGGCGGGTTTCTTTCAGACTGCCGACGGGGGCTCGATCTTCCTCGATGAGATCAGTAATACGAGCCTCGCCACGCAGGCAAAGCTCCTCCGCGTGCTCCAGGACAAAGTGGTCTGCATGGTCGGTTCGAGGACCCCGCAGAAGGTTGACGTGAGAGTCGTCGTTGCCACTAATAAAGATCTCCTGGGCTTGGTCCAGAAGGGGATCTTCCGGGAGGATCTGTACTATCGGCTGGCCGTCATCACGATCGAGATCCCTCCTCTGCGGGAGAGAGGAGATGACATTCTCATCCTGGTAAACCATTTTGCCCAGCGGTCGGCCGAGGAGTTCGGAAAACCGACCCCTCAGTTCTCGAACGAAGCGCTCCAGGTGCTCAATATCTACCATTGGCCGGGCAATGTGCGGGAGCTGGAGAACGTGATCCAGCGTCTGGTGGTGATGGCTGAGACCCATCTGATCGACGTTCCTGACCTGCCGTCGCTGATGCGTTTCTCCGCGGGGGCGGCGGGAGGTCTCACCCGCAGCCTCGCGGAGGTGGAGGCGGAGCACATCCTCAATGTCCTGGCGAGTGTCGACGGCAACAAGACCCGGGCGGCGGAGATACTCGGGATCGACCGGAAGACGCTCCGAGAGAAACTGAGGAAGGTCGGCAAGGGGGATGCTCTCTAGGAGTGGGGGCGTCAGGGCGCCTTCGTCAGTTGTGTACCTGTCATACCGACCATGAGGCACGCCACAGGGCGTGCCTGAACCCTTTCATTCAGCAACCTTCGGCTCGAATCTTCGGCCCTAATCTTCGGGTGCTCCGCGCAACTCCATGCGGGGCGCTTTTCCCCACCGGTTCAGATTTCCCCGGTTCTTCTCTTCTGATCATCCTGCCTGCCGGTACGCGTCGGGCGGCTGATTCCTCTAGAAACTTCTTCGCTATCTTCCCTAACAAACTGTGGATTAGTGAGATACGGAGCATGGCACATGTGAGGCAAGGAGAGTGAGCGTCTGTCTGGACGCCGCACATGTGCTTGGCACAGAACTTGCAGTAGAGAGGTAGCAGAGAGAGGTTCTGTTATCGATGGGAACAAGATGCGGTAGACACTGCAAGGAGGAAGCGATCATGGAGAGAGAGAAGATCAGCACGGTGGACACCGAGAAGGCGCCGGGATTCCGCGCTCAACGGAGTCCGATCGGGAAAGCTGGATCGAGCGAGGCGCGAGTGAAAGATCAGGCACAAGATGGCCGCGAGACACGAATGCCGAGGAAGAGAGGGCGTATTCTCGATACGAGCAGGGAGTGGAAGCTGCTCTACCATCAGCCCGGGAAGCCAGGGTTGGACGAGGAAGCAGATGTCTTCCGCGGACTCTGCAGGTACTGCGCGATCCGCGAGAGTTGCAGTCTGCCGAGGCCTGAAGCGGGCGTCTGGCGCTGCGAGCACTATGTTACGATACGTCAGGCGAGCGTGTACGAGAACGTTGCCAGACAGTTCAACGCTGCCGCGGATAGGATGGGACTTGACCCGGCGATACGGAAGATCCTCGCCACAACGCAGAATGAGATCGTCGTCCACTTCCCGGTGAGAGTCAACGGGAGCGTTGAGATGTTCACCGGGTACCGCGTGCAACACAACAATGTCCTCGGGCCGTTCAAGGGAGGGCTTCGGTTCCATCCTTCAGTCGACCTTGATGAGGTCAGGGCGCTCGCGACGTGGATGACCTGGAAAGCCGCGATCACGAATATCCCGTTCGGCGGAGCGAAGGGAGGAATCGCCTTCGATCCGTCACAGTTTACGCGCGAGGAGCTGGAGCGGATTACACGCCGCTTCACGTTCGCCCTGGGCAACAACATCGGGCCCGAGTACGACATCCCTGCGCCCGATGTGAACACGAATCCACAGATCATGGCATGGATTCTCGACACGTATCTCTCGACAATGCCGCCGCAGGACCGGCAGCGAAGCATCCACGTCGTGACGGGCAAGCCGATCGAGTCGTCCGGAAGCCAGGGTCGGGAGAAAGCAACTGGGCAGGGCATCGTCTATCTCATCCAGGAGTGGGCGAAGGACCATGACTTCGATCTGAGTGGTGCGACCTACTTCGTCCAGGGGTTCGGCAACGTCGGTTCCTGGACAGCACGCCTGATGAAACAGCTTGGTGCGAGGCTCGTCGCCGTCGAGGACGTGAGCGGGTCGTTTGCCAACCCCGATGGGATCGATCCCGATGATCTGGCTGAGTTCGCGAGGAGAGACAGCGGGCTCATCGCTGGCTACCCCGGGGCGCGTCCCATCGACCACAAGACGTTCCTGCAGACGGAGGCCGATATCTTCGTGCCCGCAGCCCTCGAGAATCAGATCACGGCGGAGACCGCTCCGCTGCTCAACGTCAAGGTGGTTGCCGAAGGGGCCAATGGGCCGACCGATCCGGACGGCGACAGGATACTGGAGAGCCGGGGCGTCGACGTCATTCCCGACATCCTCTGCAACTCCGGTGGCGTGATCGTGAGCTACTTCGAGTGGCTCCAGAACAAGCGGAGCGAGTTCTGGGAACTCGAGGAGGTCGACGCAAAACTGCACAAGAAGATCGTCGATGCCTACGAGCGGGTCGGTCAGACGGCGGAGGAATTCGATACCGGCTGGCGCACGGCCGCGTACATTGTAGCTCTGAAACGACTGGAGAAAGTGTACACAGAGCGAGGGATCTTCCCGTAATGCAGCGAGGTGAGTTGGCGATCAGGCTTCTCACAGCAACGGGGCCTCGACCTGAGGCCCCGTCTGCATTCCCCTCCCGGGGCGCCTCCCGGGGGTGGGACCCGGGTTGTGGGTAAAGGGCTTGACAGGAGGGGGCGGATTGTCTATCCTGTTTGGGCTTCTTATGGCGGCGTTTACGCGGGCAGTTGATC